>NZ_JAUSTY010000010.1 GCF_030813115.1 Bacillus horti
TGGCAGAAGTAAACTAAAGAAATTAGCATTGTAGGTAATTACGCAAGCCAAAGAAAGAAGAACATCGGAAAGCCGTATGAGGGAAAACTTCACGTACGGTTTGATGAGGAGGAGCTGGAATGAGTAAAGGCGACCTCACGGTCGCCAAGAAAATTTCAGTTCTTTACTCTACCAGAATTAATAAGTTTTGCAGGTAGATAGTATAAGAAAAACTAAGGCTTTTTCCAGGACCTGGCGATAAGCCAAGTTTTTCTAACAGTCTAAGAATTTATGAAATTTGATACAATGATTTCCTCAAGTTTTATAAATTCTGGCAGCATGTAAAAGCTTCCTCTAATGATGGACTAGACGACTTCTTTGAGAAGGCTTCGATAGAAGTTTTTCTAACATGAAAAAGGGAGTGAAATTACATTTAAATGGAGAACTATAGACATTATAGAAAAAATATGAAATTTCAGTAATTTAATTTTGCTAATTACCACAAATTTCATAATATTTTCTTGACTTCCTTTACTCTAATGAGGTAGCCTATTATAAATTAATTCACAATTTGTATGCAGAAGACGATGGAAGGCTGGGTGACATATGCTCCAAGAGAGAATACTACAATCCCTCTATAAAAAGAAATCAATTGATCAACGCAAGCTATCTCGCGTTGCTGGAGTGAATGATTCAACAATATCGAGATATCTAAATGGCTATGAGCAGCTCAATTTTGAATCTACTCTTAAAATCGTAAAGCACCTCTATCAAGATAAAGAAAAAGAGATTATGGAGGAATATGTCGTAACACAGAAATCAAGAAATGCAAGATATTCGATGGAATATTGCATCATGAATCAATTACCCGTTTTTTGTGATCAAATCCTCGAAAAGCTTTCTACCTCAAGTAATCCTATTGATAAAGAATGGGCTAGTATGTATAGTCTCATCCGCCTACGTCGCACAAAAAAGCTCAACCCATCAGAACTGCTAAAGCAGGTTGAAATCATAAATCCTAGAGAATTAGACATGCAGGTATTGAAGGGAATTTTAAAAGGCTATATATATTTCGATATGAAGGATTATTACTCAGTGGCTATGCATATTAGGGAAACGGAAGTTCTGCTTCAGGAGATGAAAGAAGGTTTCATTAAGGAAGCTTACCAAGTACGTTTTGGGCTAATTATGAACTATGTTTCCTTGTTCGCTAACGATGTGGAGAAGGCTAGATATTATAGCTCGCTAGTAATTGGACAGGATTATTTTGAGAGGTCGAAAGCTGTAGCTTATCATCATCTTGGTCATTCCTATTTATTTGAGGATTATGAGAAGTCCAAGCAATATTTTGATAAAGCGATTGAGCTGTTTAAGAAGTACAATCCGGAAGATGAGCGAATTAGAATAGCCCATTTCAATTTTGCGTTTCTTCAAACATACTGGGGAAAAAGACGGGAGTTCCCGCTCGATTTCAAAAATGATGCTGAAAAAAGTGATTATGTGTTTTATCTGATTCAAAGAGGAGAAACGAATAAAGCAAAGCAGCTTATTGATGAAATAGATTTTAATGAAATACCAGAATGGAATAAAGCGTTCTACTTATACTATCAAGGCTTGCTACACAAGGAAAGGGATTATTTTTATCAATCCATTGAGAGGTTTCGGAAAGCAGGAGATTACTTTCATCTTAAGCCAGCTGTTGAAGAGCTTCGTAAGCTTGGCGAAAGTGAGATCGCTTTAAGCATGCTCTCAACAAGGGAAAGGTTCTAGTCCACATATTAAGTCTGCCTACAGTCGAGGAGTTTCTTCGTATAGGCAGGCTTTTTTTGTAGGATAAAATTTATGGTTTCGTTAGCACTCGGTGATTATCATCAACGTTGATGAATGTCGAATGGTGCAACTTGATCATCAGTAAAACGTAAAAGAATAGTAGGTCCTGATATGAGTGAGTGAAGGGCTACTTGTGATATATAGGTTAAGATTAGACGTAGAAAGGGAATAAGGAACGAATAATAAAGAAATGAAATGAATAGTTCTCTAGCTTTTTATAGAAATTAAAGAAGAGGTAAAAGTATGGAAAAAGACATAACTGAAACGACATCAAAGCCTACTAATAAAAAACTTCGAGTGCTTAAGTTTGCCTTAGGCACATTTGCTATTCTTTTTGTACTAGTGACAATTGTGCTAGGAGCAACAGCTTGTACAATTGTACAGGGAGTGCAATTTGATGAATCTAAGCTCAAAATGATTGAAGCAAGTTCGATTTACGATCAAAATGGTGAGCAGGTTGCGGCATTGTTTACTGAAAATAGAACATATGTTTCCTATGAAGATATCCCTGAATTATTAATTGAGGCGTTTATTGCTGTGGAGGATCAGCGGTTTTATGAGCATGAGGGCATTGATTATCGCTCTATTGCTCGTGCTATTTATCGGGATATTAAGTCTGGCACAAAGGCCGAAGGTGGAAGTACGATCACCCAGCAGCTAGTAAAGAATGTGTTTCTGACACACGATAAGGATTGGATGAGAAAAGCAGAAGAAGTGGTTATCGCTCTGGAGCTTGAAAAGAAATATTCAAAGCAGGATATTCTCGAAATGTACTTAAATTATATTTACTTCGGACATGGTGCACATGGAATTGCAGCAGCCTCCCAGCAATATTTTGATAAAACGGTGGATGAGCTTGAGCTCCATGAAATAGCGATGCTTGCAGCCTTACCAAAAGCACCAGGGCATTTTTCCCCATTACTTGAAAGCAATCAGGAAAGAAGCGAGCAGCGCAGGGCACTAGTGCTGCGTTTAATGGCTGATCAAGGCAGAATTACAGAGGAAGAAAGAGAGCATGCCGTAGGGCAGCCTCTTGATCTTTCAGGAGGAGATCCTGTTGAGAATGAAGCACTGTGGACGTATATAGATATGGTTATGGATGAGGCACGAGACAGATATGGGATTAGTCATGAGGAGTTATATACAGGCGGCTATCAAATTTATACGGCTTTACAGACTGGTGCCCAAGAGGCCATGTATGATGCTCTCCGTTTGGACGGTGAGCTAGCGGAGAGATTCTTTCCTTTTTCCGGTCAAAATCAACATGTTCAGGGGAGTATGGTGATCATTGATCATCAAACTGGAGCTGTTACAGCAGCTATGGGAGGAAGGGATTACGTTAGAAGAGGCTTAAACAGGGTGGATAGAGAATCGAGACAGCCTGGTTCGACTTTTAAGCCTATTGTTGCTTACACTCCTGCTTTGGAGGCTGGTTTGCAGCCATATAGCTTAGTTTTGGATGAGTTGCAGACATATCCCGGAGATTATAGCCCACGCAATTACGATGGAGTATATAGAGGAAATGTAACGATGCTTGATGCTGTCAAGCACTCCTATAACGCTCCTGCTGTGTGGATGCTGAATGAAGTAGGTATTCAAGCTGGGATAGAGACAGCTGAACGATTTGGCTTTAACCATGTTGAACGGAAGCTAGGGGTAGCTTTAGGTGATACGAGAACAAGCCCGTTAAAGCTAGCATCAGCGTATGGGACATATGGGAATAATGGGGTTCAATCAGAGCCATATTTTATCGAAAAAATTACAGATCGTGAAGGACAGGTACTATTTGAGCATGAGCCACAGCAAAAGCGAATCGTAACGGAACAAACGGCTTGGTATATGACAAGTATGCTGCGTGAAGTTATTGCAGAGGGGACGGGTACAAGGGCCAGATTAAGTCAGCAGGAAATCGCAGGGAAAACTGGAACCACTCAAGGGCTGCATGGTGGCTCCGGTGTCAGAGATGCTTGGTTTGTTGGCTACACTCCACAATATGTGGCGGCTGTCTGGATGGGCTTTGACAGTCAAGAGGAAGCTCATGTGATGGAAACCTCGGGTGGGAATCATCCTGCGTTAATCTATCAATATGTAATGGAACAGGCACTAGCTGGCCAGCCAGTTTTAGCGTTTCAGAAGCCGGAGGGTGTTTTAGATCCTGTTCCAACAAGAGAGTCAATTCGTGAACAGAAGAAGAAAGAGAGAGAAGAGAAAAGAAAAGAACGTGAGCAGGAAAGAGAACGGAAAAAGCTAGAGCGGGAACAGAAGAAAGAAGAACGTAAGAAGGAAAGGGAAGAGAAGAAGAGACAGAAGGAAGAAGAGAAGAAACGTAAGCAGGAGGAAAAGAGAATGAAAGAGGAAGAGCAGAACAATGATGATGAAAGATGGTATGATTGGCTAAGAAGATAAAGAAAATACTTATAAATTGAGCTGGATGATAAGTAAGTAGAAAGTTATAAAATTACCTTTTAAGTGAAAAATGGATAGAAGGAAGGCTAGAAATATGCAAGAAGAAATCTATGTAGGTAGTCGAAATCAAGCTAAGCTTAAGGCAGTTGAGCTTGCTATACAGGAATTAAAGCAAAAGGGAGTGGATATGCCAACCTTTCAGGTTATCGGAGTAGATGTTCCGTCTGGTGTAGCCGCACAGCCTTACTCTGATGAGGAAACAATTTCAGGGGCTTTAAATCGTTGCTTGGAGCTGAAAAAGAACTATCCAGCTTCTCTATGTATTGGTCTAGAAGGAGGAGTACAGCGGAACCATGAGGGACTGTTCGTTTGTAACTGGGGTGTTCTGCTTGACGAGCACGGAAAGAAGTACGTAGCTTCAGGAGCAAGGGTTAAATTGCCTGAAGAAGTTGCAGAAGGCTTAGATAACGGTAAGGAATTAAGTGAAATGATGGAACTGTATAGTAAGAGGAAGGATATTCGTAGTAAAGAAGGAGCCATCGGTATCCTTACGGAAGGCTTACTCGATCGCTCCACTATGTTTGCTCAGGTTACACTCCTGCTCTTTGGGCAAAAGCTACATGCTCAAGACGGAGCTTATTCGGTAGCAAAAATGTAAGCTAGCGCTTCAATCGCTTGTTCTGGTGTTTGGACGACAACCTGTGCTTTGTTAGATAGTTCTTTAAGAGCGTGATGAAGCTCACCAGGGCGGATAAGAATTAGGGGCTTCCCTAACGTTATGGCTGCACTGGCATCCATCGCAGTATTCCATTGCTTATAGGATGTACCGAATAAAGCCACAACCACATCAGCTTTATTTAACAACACCTGTGTTCTCAGATTATTGATTTGAGATGCAGCTTCGTCTTTAAGAATAGGGTTTGGCTGTTCACCTAAAATCTCTTCTCCTATATCATCAGAACGATCATGGTTTTCCATGGGACCGACGAAATCGATAGGTAGATCATGAGAACGAGCGAGCTTTCTAAAGTCATTACGCCAGTCACTGTGAACGTGACCAGCTAGATATACGGTTAAACGCATGAAATCAGCCTCCAATTTATTAGGTTAGTGCCTATTTTAAGTGTTATTATATACCATACCCTTTTCAAAGCGTATAAAACGAGCTGAAAATATGGCGAAATAAGAACAATAACGAAGGGATATGCAACTTTTTGTAGCGTGCTCCGTTTATATACTGCGAGGGGAGTGATCCAGTCATCTCCCCACATAACCTATAGAGGAGACGAATGTAGGTGGTGTGTTTCGTCTTCTATATGCATTAAGATTTCCGTCAAAGGGGTATGCATAGTAGGTAAAACAAAAATTCCATGAGTGTAAGCAGGTGCAGATAGGATGGTTTGTGCTGGGGGGTCAACCATGATATCTAGCAGTCTGCACGAACAACAAGAGAAATTTAGGCGGGCTCAAGGAAATTTTTGCACTTTAAAGATATGGAGTTGAAGCTATGAGTAAGAAAAAGAAGAAGAAGATAAATATAAAGGTCGTTACGTTATCCGTTATCGGCGTCTTCTTTTTAGTAGGAATAGTGTTAGCTGCTTTTATGGGATTTATTTTAGTCCAAAATTATGAAATAGATGAAACAAAGCTAGAAATGATGGAAGCTACTATTTTGTTTGATCAACAAGGCAATGAGGCTACCAAGCTTTATACGCAAAATAGAGAGTATGTAAGTATTGATCAAATGCCGCAAGAGCTTTTAGACGCTTTTGTTACGATTGAAGATCAGAGGTTTTATGAGCATGGTGGTATTGATTTTAGAGCCATTGCTCGAGCATTATATAGAGATATTATCGCTAGAAGCTTTGTTGAAGGTGGAAGTACAATTACACAGCAGCTGGCAAAAAATGTGTTTCTATCACACGAAAAGAAGCTGCTTAGAAAAACAGAAGAGGTTCTTATTGCCATTAACCTAGAGAAGCAATATACCAAGGATGAAATCCTTGAGATGTATTTAAACTATATTTATTTTGGTCATGGAGCTCATGGTATTTCTGCCGCTGCTCAGGTCTATTTTAATAAAGAGGTGGAAGATCTAAATTTAACTGAAATAGGTTTACTAGCCGCCCTACCAAGAGGTCCGGGACTGTATTCACCTTTTATTGAAGGAAACGAAGAGAGAAGTGAACAGCGCCGAAAGCTAGTTATACGTGAAATGTATAATCAGGGGCGAATTTCAGAGGCAGATAGAGACGAAGCACTTGAAGCACCTTTAGAATTAACTGAAGTAAGCAATTCATCGAACCCAGCGATGGATACATTCATTGATATGGTCATTAGAGAAGCGCAAAATCGCCTAGATGTGACTCAAGACGACATTTTTACTGGTGGTTATAAAATCTATACCACTTTAGATATGAAAGCCCAGGAAGCGATGTACGAGGCAATCAACAAGGATAGTGCTGCCTCAGCTGAGCTTTTTCCTGAATCAAGTGCAGATCAAATAATTCAGGGAAGTATGGTCATCATGGATCATTCCACAGGTGGGGTTTCAGCGGTTATAGGTGGTCGTGATTATGTACGGACTGGAACTAACAGAGCAACGGCTAATGTTCGTTCTCCAGGTTCCACGTTTAAGCCTATTGCTGCTTACGCTCCTGCCTTAGAAATGGGCTGGAATCCGTATGATCTGATTGTGGATGAGCAAATGTCCTTTGGAAACTATTCACCTAGAAACTATGATAATGTCTATCGTGGAAGAGTAACGATGATTGACGCGATAAGACAGTCCTATAATATCCCTGCTGTATGGACACTTAATGAGATTGGGGTAGACCGAGGTGTTCAATCTGCTAATGATTTTGGAATTGAAAATTTAAATCGTGAGCTAGGGATCGCTCTAGGAGGAAGTGTTCAAACTAGTCCAATGGGAATGGCTACAGCGTTTGGTGTTTTTGCTAATGAAGGGGTTAAGATTGAGCCATACATGATTGAACGTATTGTTGACCGTAATGGTCGCGAGGTTTATACCAATCAGCTAAACCATACACAGGTTATATCTGCTCAATCGGCTTGGTATATGACGAAAATGCTACAACGAGTAGTGCAGGATGGAACAGGAACACGTGGGCAATTAAGCCATGATATTGCAGCCAAAACGGGAACGACTCAAGGAGCGTTTGGTAATGGTGGAGCTACGGATGCCTGGTTTGTAGGATATACCCCTAAGTATGTTGCTGCTGTTTGGATGGGGTATGATTCTGTAAGTGAAAATCATATCATGCAGACTTCAGGGGGGAATCATCCAGCACGTGTATTCAAATATGTAATGGATCGTGTATTAGAGGGGCAGGAGCCTCTTAGATTCCAGAGACCAGAGGGTGTTAGTGAGCTAGTTCCTCCAGTTCGTTTACAGCCAATTCAGGATTTACAGGCATTTTTAAATGTTACCTGGGATATGGAGGTTTCTGTAGATCTAGATTTCACACCAAATGAAGATGATCGTGTCGGCTACCGAATCTATCGTCTGACTCCTGGCACAGAAGATAGACAAATGCTTGCTGAGATTGGTAAAGGAGAGCTTGTCGATGGAAGACGTTGGTCAGATACGAACGTATCCTTTAATGACCTGCAAAACTATCAGGTGGTTCCATATAATATGGATACTGGACAAGAAGGAGACGCATCTAACGTAGCTTCTGTTCAAATTAATCCTGGACAGTTTGAAGGCAGAGAGGGAGTAGAGTACGATGATGACTTTGCGGAATGGCTTCAGGATCTAATTGATAGCTTTAATGGTGGCGGAAACAATGGTCAAGGGAATGATGAGGAAGAAGAGAACGAGGGTAACGAGAATGGTAACGGCAATGGAAACAATGGCAACGGAGATGGAAATGGTCCGCCAGATCATTCAAACGGAAACCCTGATAACGGTGATGGAGAGGAAACACCAGATGATCAAGAGGAAGAGCCAAGCAGTGGTGATGGCGAGCCTCCAGAGGGTGAAGAAGAGTCTGATGAAGAAGTTGACGGAAATAACGGTTAAATAGAGACAGACTATTGGAACTAACCCTATTGGAATTAACAATAAGTCTACAATGAGTAGGTATTAGAATTACATTAGGGTAAATATAAAGAGGGAGGCTGTCCTTATAAGTGAAATGATCTCCCCATATGGTAGACAGGTGAAATAGTAAAACCTGAAACCGTGAGGGGAGCATATCACAAGGAGATTTTTCTGTAGGGGATAGCCTCTTTTTTCTGTCTTCCACCTCTAACGGACATTTTTGACGCTTACAGCCTTAATTTCATCCGCTTGGAGCTCTAACGGACATTTGCGACACTTAGAATAAAAAATCATCGATTTTGGCTTCATTTTCAAAGCTAAGGTGCAGATATGTCCGTTAAAATCTACAGAGGTCATAAAAACACTTCTAAGGTGCAAATTTGACCGTTAGAACTTAAGTTCGTGTGGATGCGTGAAAAAGATGCCTGTCCACTCCATATTAATTGAGGGGGCTGTCTCAAAAGTCATGAATAATGAGGAGTTGAGACAGCACTTTAGATATTGGGCCATCCAGAGTTGTCTGGTTGGTCTTCTTTATTATCATTTTTAATGATTTTTGTTTTTTATATTTGTGGAGCATGAAAGTTTTGGGTTGACATGGAGGAAATAAGGGAAGTATAGTATCCATATACACAAATGACTAACCAGTCAGTCACCAAAGATTAGTATGACTGTCCAGTCAGTCATTTAAATTTAAATAGAAGAATGGAGGAAGAAGCATTGCTATCATTGACGAAATTTAGCTTAAAGAATCCTGCAGCTATTATTATTCTGTGTGTCTTATTAGCAGGCTTAGGTGTTTTTTCTTTTACAACATTAAAAACAGATTTATTACCGGACATTGAATTTCCAGAGCTTTCCGTTACTGTTGTATACCCGGGAGCATCCCCACAGGACGTGCAAGAGAAGATTACAGCTGTGCTTGAAGAGCAATTTGGAGCTGTAGAAGGTATTGAATCAGTAACAGGACAGTCTTTTGAAAGCTTGTCACGATTACAGCTTGCTTTTCCTCTTGATTCAGATATGGAAAAAGTAACTGTTCAGGTCAATGAGCTTATGAATGCTGCACAACTACCTGATAGTATCACAACAAGAGTCGATCAATTTTCCTTTGATGCCCTTCCAGTGATTAATCTTGCTTTGTTTTCTAAAGATCAGGGAACTGGAATAGAAGCATGGGCAGAAGAAGTACTACGACCTGAGCTTCAGCGTATTCAGGGAGTGAGCCAGGTTGCTCTCAGTGGAATGACCAATGCCTATCTTGATATGCAGGTCAATAAGGAGCTGGCCAATCAATTAGGTCTATCTCTTAGTCAGATTCAAGAAGTAATCGAAGCTGCTTTTTTCTCCTTCCCTGCAGGTTCAGTAGAGGAAGATAGCCTTCTGATTCCCATTCGACTAGAGCAAAAAATAGAAACATTAGATGAACTGAAGGCACTAACTGTACTCTCACCCGTTAGGAATGAAGGGGTAGCGTTAGATGAACTGGTTACTTTTAACGAGGTTACAGAGCAGAACGAGATTAGTCGCTACAATTTACAGGATGCATTATCCCTCTCCATTATTAAGAAACAGGATATCAATACCGTTCAAGTTGTGGAGCAGGTTCTAGAAACACTAAACTATTATGATGATACGATAGAATATGCAGTGTCCTTTGATCAGGCAGCGGGGATCAAGTCATCAATAAAAGGACTGATTGAAAAAGGACTATTTGGTGCACTTTTTGCTTCACTTGCTGTTTTGCTTTTTCTAAGAAATCTGAGAGCAACGATGATTGCAGTGCTATCGATACCCCTTTCCCTATTAATTGCTGCCATTTTTCTAAAGTGGTGGGGGGTCACACTAAATGTGATGAGCTTAGCTGGTATGACTGTAGCGGTAGGACGCGTAGTAGATGATAGTATTATCGTTATAGAAAATATCTATCGTAAAACAAAATTAGATCCTAATGGAGATAAAAAAGAGCATACCATATTAGGTACAAAAGAAATGTTAAATCCGATTATTTCCTCGACGCTTACGTCCATTGTGGTTTTCCTGCCTCTTGGTCTAGTAGGTGGTATTACAGGTGCGTTCTTTATGCCTTTTGCTTTAACTGTAGTTGTTGCGCTATTAGCTTCTTTGTTTGTGGCGATTACCTTAGTTCCAATATTAGCGAAGGTATCCTTTATTAAGCTGGAGGAGGATCATAAGGACGGCTGGATGGTTAGACTTTATGAAAAATTAATTAAGGGTGCGCTTAAGTATAAGGCTCTTGTCTGTATATTAGCTGTTCTCTTACTTATTCCTACACTGCTCTTAGCACAGAATTTAGGCTTTGTTTTCCTACCAAATGAAACACAGAAAATAGTAAAGGCAGATATTCAACTTCCTGCGTCTACTCCTGTTCAAGAAACGAATCAGGCGGTTCAAAGGCTAGAGGAATATGTGATAGCAAATAAAGAACGTTATCCAAATACGTTTATTTCAATTGGAAGCTATGACTATATGAGCGGTGTAACGCGTTCTAACCAAGCAGAGCTTCTCATTGAACTGGCCTCAGAGTCAAAGCTTGAGTTAGCTATAGAGGAGCTACAAGCTGAGTTCGAGAGGATTCTTGATGATGATAATGAAAATACTGTAGTGAACGTTCAGGAGCTACAAACGAATGGACCTCCAACGAATAATAATATAGATATCGATTTATTTTCAAACGATATGGATAAGCTTGCTGAAGCGGCACAAATGGTTGAAGAGCTTATGCTACAAAGAGATGACGTTAAATATGTCATAAATAATATGGAGGATAAGCAGCAGCAGTGGACGGTTCACCTTGATGCTCAGAGAATTAATGAACTAGGTGTTTCTCCATTTATGATTTTAGGTATGGTCAATGAACAGTTAGCTCCAATTGAGTTAGACTCGTATACATTAGATGGAACTGAGCAGAAGCTTCGTATCGCCTATGATAGAGCTTTAGAGGGCAAGGAGGAGCTGGAGAGCCTGAGGTTTTTCACTCAGGAGGGACTGGTCCAGTTAAATGATCTAGCAGAGGTTAGAGAGGAGCTTACCCCTACCTCTATTCAAAGCTTAAATCAGAGAACGTTTGCCCGTGTTTCCGCTCAAATCATCGGGGACGATCTCTTTGGAGTTTCTGGTGCAGTTTCGGAGGCTGTTCGTCAGCTCGACCTTCCGGAAGGAGTATCCTTAGAGTCAGGCGGAGGAAGTGATGAAACGCTACAAACCATACAGGATCTGATCGTTGCCATTACGATTGCTGTAGGTTTGGTGTATCTTACGATGCTAGTATTTTTCGGAAAAGCTAGGGTTCCATTTATCATTTTAACTTCCATATTGTTTGTCCCTATTGGCTCTATATTAGCCCTATTGCTTGTCAATGAGCCAATGTCCATGAGTGCGATGATCGGTTTGCTCATGCTTGTTGGAATTGTGGTGACAAACGCTATTGTGCTAGTTGATCGAATTAATCAAAATCGTGCTGCTGGTATGAGGATGAATGACGCGTTAGTGGAGGCTGGAAAAACAAGGCTACGTCCGATTTTAATGACGGCATTAGCTACTATTGCAGCACTTTTACCATTAGCTTTTGCTACACCAGAGGGTGGACTGATTTCTAAGGGACTTGCTTTAGTGGTAATCGGTGGCTTGACTACTTCAACCCTGCTAACTCTTATTTTTGTACCTGTTATCTATAGTCTTGCGTTTTATAAAGAATCAAAGCTTGAACGATAAATTAGAAGAGGGTATGATAATAACAACTGGAGTTAAGAGGGAAGGTCTATGAACACACAAGCTGGAGATAAAGTAAATCAAATCCTAGACGCTGCTTTTCAGGTGTTTGGCACCCAAGGCTTCTATGAGACAAAGATGTCGGAAATAGCCGAGCAGGCCGGTATTGCCAAAGGCACGATCTATTTATATTTTTCGAGCAAGGAAGAGCTATACAAGGCCATGACTGAACGGGATTTTCAAAGATATTTGGAGGAGCTACACAAGGTTGTTTCCTCAGAAGGGTCTTTTGAAGAGCTATTGACTCGTATTGGCAGACACCATTTTTATTATTATTTAGAACGCAAGGAATATACGAGAGTCTTTTTTCAATCTCCGAATAATGACCCTAATATGTGGAAAATGCTTCGAGCTTTTCTTCAAGAGTATGTTAGCTTGATTGAACAGCTTATGCAAAGGGAGAGGCTTCAAGCGCCACATGATTTGGCTCTCGTTTTCTCCGGGCTGCTTGATTCTTTTAAAATGGAGATATTACACTCACCTGAAATGGGTAAGGAACAAGTCGAGAAAAGAATTTCCTTTCTTGTTCAGCTCTTTTTAAAGGGGTGCTATGAGCTATCAGAATAAGGAAAGGCCGAACAGAATAACGTTATAATAAACGAATTAGAAGAGGTTACGCCTCTTCTTTTCTATTGTAATTTCTATTGTAATTTCTATTGTGAAAAATAAAAGTTGTCATGACTTATGTAATAGTGTATTATTTAAATAGAACACTAAAACTATATAACGCCGCTAAACTGATATTTTAACAAATGAGTTTTATGAAAATGTAAAACCTAAATCAAAGCACTTCCTATTGAATTGGGGGCATGTATCTAATTAGTTGGGGATAGGTGATGATTTTGGGGTACGGGAGGAAGAAAAATGATGATTCAAAGAAAATTAAGTGTTGGTATGGCTATGCTGTTTGTTGCTATAGTCTTGGTAGGGTGTACAACGACAAATATTACGAGTACGGGGGATGAGCAGACTGAGACCCACCAGCTTGAGAGGCTTGATAACGCCGTAGAAAAGGTTGACGTAGAGCTTGAGGTTGGAATAGGTGAGCTACACGTAGGCGCTACTTCAGAGTATTTTTTAGATGGGACATTTACTTCTGATCCAAAGCAGCTACTACCCGTTGTAAAAAGTGAGCAAAAGGGGAGTGGGCATAAGCTGTCGTTATCTCCTGAGAAATCGGTGAGTGTTTCTAATGTGAAAGGATTAAAAAATACTTGGAACATGCAATTACAGGAGAATCTTCCTTATTCCTTTGATGTTGATTTTGGTGTAGGGAAGGGAGAGCTTGATTTTTCAGGCTTTACTGAGTTACAGTCTGTTTATTTAGATCTTGGTGTTGGAGATGTAACAGCTGACTTTAGCGGAACTTATACGAGTCCAGTTGAAGTGAAGATGGATGCAGGTGTAGGAAAATCTACTGTGTATATTTCTGATGAGATAGGTGCTATTTTTAAGGTATCAAGTGGGATAGGAAGCTTTCAGCACAATCTCCAGTATAACGAGGAGTTAAAAGCGTATGTGAATGGTGCGTATGATGAAACAAAGCATAACATAACGTTTAAGGTTAATATGGGTGTTGGAATGGTTGAAGTGAAGGTAAAATAAGTACTTTTAAAAATAAACATTAATCAGTAGAAAATCGGTCTTTGGGGGCTTCAAGGCTTACTTGGCAATCGTGTTACCTCTTGGTGCAATTAGGCGATGGACCTAGCTGCATGGAGGGGATAGCATATGTTCAAGTAAGCTTTTTTGTTTGCTCAAAAATTCTAGTGAAATGAATAGATTTTAATTTGTAATAAAATTATACAAAAAATAGTTGAAAGACAAGAGATGCTTCCTATAATAGAAAAAACTTAAATTTAAGAAATGAGTTGATTAAGAGCAAACAATTAGGTAGAATAAGAACACCAGTTCCTTTTTGGGTTATTAAATTTTGTTAAAACTACTTTATAAAAAAGGCAAGAAATATGTGCGAAATGCAATGTCAGATTCGTATAAATGAATAGAAGGAGAATGAATTGAAGTAGATAAAACAGCAAAAATAGATAGATAAGAAGCTGGGGGTGATAATGTGGGGAAAGATGAGTTAAATAAGATGGTATTACGGTATCAGCGTACGGGAAGAGAGGACTTGTTTTTAGAGGTCTATCTGACTATAAGAAAGCAGTTTGATCCTTTTATGCACGTTACTGCAAAAAAATTAGGAACAGATTCGAACGAGATCCTTTCACTCGTTCATGAAACGATGCTAAGAACTGTCAATCAATACTCCGGGGATCATGACTTTGAGCACTTTTTTAATAAGAGCTTTAGAAATGCGAAAAGGGATTTTATACGGAAAAAGAAGAACAGGGAGCGCTATGAGCTTGTTAATTCGGATCTTATCAAAGAGAGTGGCAGAGCCTATTCCATTGTCGCGGAGGAAGATACCCCTATTTCTCTAGTCAAGGAGCAAAGAAAGATTATTTCATTTTTAATAGAACGTGTTGAAGAGCCTACAACACGAAGCATTATTCACTTTTTTCCACAATATGATTCAGTCACTGCATTAGGTAGAGCATTAGGTTTACATCATGAGACGATTAAAAGGAAGCTACGACGTCTATCGCAGGGCTACGACGAGAACAGATTTGGGAAAATTACTGATTATTTATCATAGTAGGGAAGAAAACCAACGGCGAAGAGCCTTTTTATTTCGCTCCAAAAACGAACATACGTTCCTTTTTGGTTAGAGAGTATCTACTTTTGGAGGGGGAATACCAATAGCAACCAACAAGCAAGAAGACACACAGGTGGATTTTCAGGAGTACACATGGCCTTTGACTACGCCAAAAAAAGTCTACGCCTTATTAAAGGACAAGCATCATATAGCAGCTCGACGATATACAGGAGATTATACAGCATCAGATATACTCCTTGATTTAGATTATGCCATATCACTAGCTAACCTTACCCAAAGGCAAAAGGAACTGCTTGAATATCTGTTTGAGATGGATTTTACCCAAGAGGAAACAGCAGTAAAGCTCGGTGTTAGACAGCATACTGTAAGTGCAAACCTACAGGCAGCTTTGAAGAAAATCGCTGCTGTATATAGCAGTTGGTTTGAATAGACGTGAGGGGAGAATTGTGATGAAGATGGAAGTGAATCATTTTAATAGAAAAGAAGATGTAAGCCAAATGGAAGACCCATATGTTCAACCTATTTATCAGGCCCTGAATCAAACAGACAAGCCAAAGGAACAGCGTGAAGAATTTGTTAAAGAATGGCTTCAGCATTATGATACAGCTACTGGTTCAAAACCAAAATCATTTCATTTGCAGCTGCTAGCAGACGTTATGCTACAGGATGAGCTGAAGGATCGTAATTGCTATAAGATGACACATAATGAATATCCAATCTTAAGCCGTTGGCAGCAGCAATATCGCTATCGCAAGGAGTACTCTATCAAGCTGGCAGAGGAATATGCAGCGGACGGGAAATGGTACAAAAAAAATATTTCGTAGATGTCGATATTTTAATGCTTGTCGCGCCTACACATTATGAAGAGGTTTTATGAGGAGAGCAAAAGATGACTAATGAGCATCCTTTAATAAAGCCTCTTTTAATTTTGCTTTGAAGGGGGGAAGCCCAAGATGGAAAAGATGGACGAGGAACAACTCCTTCAATCCGAAGGTGGGGTCCAAGCAATCATTGACCATGTAGCTGCTACCCTACGCAGGCACTTTCCCGATCTTGCTGTATTGGAGGATGAGCCTGATGAGGATGCTCCTGAAGGCGTCCCTGCAACTCCATACTTTCTCGTGCTGTTAGACAAGGTAACGCATACTCAGGAATTAGGTCACCGTTACTTTCGTCAACACAACGTGCTGCTTCAGTACGTCAAGTCGGAAGCAAAGAATCGTGACTTGCATCAGATGGCCGAGAAATTATACGACTATATGGAGACCATTTCAGCGGGGGCAGATCAGTACAAGGGAAGCTCCATGGAGCATGAAGTGAAGGAAGGGGTCCTACACTTTTCAGTAGAGTACAGCTCGTATGTTGTACGTCAAAGAGAGCCAGTACCAAAAATGCAGCAGATTGAACAGGAGGGATATGTGCATGGCTAGAAAGGCAGTGAAAGAAAAAAAACTAGTGGAGAAGAAGCCGGAATCAGCAGCTAAGCAGGAGCGAAAAAAGGCTAGTGAGTATTCGAAGCAGCAGTTTTTAGAATCCACTCAGTTTACACAGCACAAGGATCTACTAGGAGCTTTGCTTGAAGAAGGCAAGTCCTACCGTGTAGCACAGGTGCAGCAAATGATAACAAGCTTTTTAAAGAAGGAGGCTAATTAAATGTCAGCAGGAACATGGACAACTCAAAATAAAGTACGCCCAGGTGCGTATGTTAATTTCAAAAGTGAAGCAAGACCTTTAGGAGCTGTAGGAGATCGAGGGACAGTAACGATGGCGCTACCATTAAGCTGGGGAGCAGCTAAATCGGTCACTGCGATTGAAGCAGGGGATGATACACGTAGCACTCTAGGCTATGACCTTACTAGCCCGGAGCTTCTAGTTGTACGAGAAGCACTAAAACGAGCTAAAACAGTCTTATTATACCGTCTAAACACAGGCACACCTGCTACAGCAACAGTTGGTGAGCTTACAGCTACAGCTAAGTTTGGTGGGCTACGAGGAAACGATGTAAGCATCGTAATCAATGAAAGCTTAGATGAAGAAGACCGCTTTGATGTGCAGACCTTAGTAGCTGGAGAGGTAGTAGATGTGCAAACTGTAGGACAGATTGAACAGCTAGCTGCGAACGATTGGGTCGTATTTAGTGGTACTGGTGAGCTGGAAGAAACGGCTGGTGTTCCTCTGTCTGGTGGGGCAAACGGCACAGTTACCAATCAGGATTATGTGGATTATTTAGCAGCTATTGAGGTTCATGAGTTTGAAACTGTGGCTCTTACGTCAACGGACAATGCTTTAAAGGAAACATTTGTCTCCTTCTGTAAGCGTCTGAGAGAAGACGAAGGAAAGAAAATTCAAATTGTAGTGGAAAACTATCCTTTAGCCGATTATGAGGGTGTTATTAGTGTTCGTAACGGTGTTGTGTTAGCTGATGGAACTGAGCTTACAGCAGCTCAAGCTACAGCATGGGTAGCGGGTGCTTCCGCGGGTGCACAGGTAAATGAATCCCTAACTCATACGGCGTATGATGGAGCGGTGGATGTGCTGCCTAAGCATACAAATACGCAAATTATCCAAGCGCTTCAGCAAGGAGAGTTTATCTTTACTCACCGTAATGGTAGAGCGATTGTTGAACAGGATATTAACTCGTTGCATTCCTTTACTCCAGCTAAAAATAAGGAGTTCTCTAAGAACCGTGTTGTGCGTGTGCTAGACGGAATTAATCAGGACTTTGTACGTATTTTTAGTGACTTTTATATCGGAAAAGTGGATAACAATGAGGATGGACGTAGCTTATTGCAGAATGAATGCGTCAATTACTTAAATATCTTGCAAAACATGAATGCAATTCAAAACTTTGCTTCACAGACGGATATCAGTGTTGTACAAGGTGCAGATATCGACAGCGTATATATTGAGACATATGTGCAGCCAGTGGATGCAATTGAAAAAATCTACGTCCAAGTGACAGTACGATAAGGAGAGTGAACAAATATGGCATTTTTGAGAGAACAGGATACGATCAGTGGTAAGCATGCCAAGGCGTATGCGACGATTAATGGGACACAGCATGAATTATTTTATGCGAAATCTTTAGAAACAACTATTGAGAAAAACAAAGCGGATGTGCCTGTTTTAGGGAAAACAAACGTTGGTAAAAAGGCAGCGGGCTGGAGTGGTACAGGAACTCTCACGATCTATTATATTTCGTCTTTATTCCGGGACCTTACGCTTGAATATATCCAATCGGGCAAGGATTTTTACTTTGACTTAATGATCGTCAATGAGGATCCAGCTTCACGTGCTGGTAAACAAACCGTTGTTTTGAAGAACTGTAATCTAGATAGTGTCATTGCAGCTAAGTTTGACGCTACCTCAGACGACATGCTGGAGGAAGAGCTATCCTTTACGTTTGATGATTACTCTATTCCTACTAAATTTTCACCTGTTGTTTAAGAGATAACTAACCGTTCATACAGTTATGGATAACGTCTAGTATAGAATGATCTACCACAACTATTAAACAGATAGCTACTAAATGAAACTCTCATTCTAGTAGCTATCTTTATCTATATAAAAAATGCACACATATTAGAGGAGGCTTCAACCTATGAGTGAATTACAAGCTTTTTTTGCCCAGAACGTAAAGGCAGATGTTACAGAGAATTTTATTGTATCCGAGCGTTTTAAAGGACAGGATGGTAAACCTATTCCGTGGAAGCTTCGGACAATGACAGAAGCAGAGAATGAGGAGATCAGAAAGTCTGCGACAACCCGTGTTAAGCAAAAGAGAGGCACGTATGCAGCTGAAACGAATCATAACGAATATATGGTTAAGCTTGTCGTTGCAAGTGTGGTCCATCCCGATTTGAAAAACGCTGAGCTACAAAAATCCTACGGTGTCATGGGAGCAGATATGCTACTCAAGGAAATGCTATTCCCTGGGGAATATGGCAAGCTAGCAGGAAAAGTAGTAGAAATGAACGGCTTCGATGAGGACATTAATGACTTAATGGACGAAGCAAAAAACTAATCAAGGAGGGTGACGGCGAAACGATGTACGCCTATTACGCCCTCCACGAGTTAAAAATCTTACCACACGATCTCGCCAATATGTCCATGCGACAAAAGGCTATGATTTTCGCCATGATTGAAGAGCGGGTGCGGGAGGAGAAGCGGAAGATGAAGAAATAAATAAGAGATTTGTTGCTTGGTGAATTCTGTTAAAAAACTCCTATATTTAATGTAGAAAGGAGGAGGTAGTTTGGCAGAGGAAAGTAATGACCAAGTAAAGGCAGCGGAAAAAGAGAGTAGTGACTTTATAAAAGCTTTAAAGAAAATTCATAAGGCAAGTAATATCATTGAGAAAGTACAAAAAAATGTATTTGTAAAAGCCACAACAAAAATTTTTACTGGTACCGTTCAAGCCGTAGATAGTGTTGTTCAAGCTGCTAATCAGAGAATCAACGCTGAACAAAGATTAGCGTCTGTGATGAGTAGAAACAGAGGAGTAACTAGTGAAGGGATTCAACTTGTATCGGATTACGCCCAAGAGTTAACAAAAACAACAGCTATAGCATCAAATGTTGGGTTGACAGGTTTTTCCCAATTAGCTACTCACGTTGAAGAACCCCAAAATCTGAAGGATTTAGGTGACTCATTATACAATCTTGCAACTAAGATGCATGGCACGGAAGTTAGTGCTGAAAACATGACTAAGGTTGCAGATATTATGGGTGAAGCTTTGAGTGGTAAAACAGATGCATTAACTAAAAATGGATTTGTGCTTACTGAGCAACAGGAAAATATCTTTAAATATGGTACGGAGTTAGAAAAAACAACTGAGTTAATAGGTTTAATTGAAGGAGAAATTGGAGGATTGGCTGAAGCAATGGCTAATACACCTGAAGGTCAAATACAACAAATGAAGAACTCATGGAATGACGTGATGGAGGTCATTGGTTTTGGATTAATCCCAGTGATATTAGAATTTGTAAATCTAATTAATGAAAATATGCCTATTATAGAAGAAATATTTATGAACGTATTTTACGTTGTATTCGGCTTATTAGAACATCTTACTACTATTGTCGGGGATACAGTTTCGTTTTTCGTTGATAACTGGTCAATGATTTCGCCAGTTATTTGGGGTGTAGTTGCAGCTTTAGGAGCATTTCTCCTAATGGCATATGGTGCGACTATTGCTACGAAAATGTGGACAGTAGTTACAAAAGCTTTAACAGTAGCTAAAGCAGCATTTCATGCTGTTATGAAGCTAAATCCATTTGTTTTTATTATTTCCCTAATTGTCGGGCTTATTGTCTATCTTCTTCGACTGTGGCAGACAAAAGATCAATTTGCTGAAGCAATTATGAAAGCTTGGATTGCCATTCAAAACTTTTTTGATCAAGTACCTATCTTTTTTGTGAAAGTTTGGAATGGAATTGTAAATGGAATTATGGATATGAGAGTAAGTGTACTAGAGGAATTCGATAAGTTAATTAACGGAGTTATTTCAGGGATAAACTGGTTGATGGAGAAATCAAATCAATATCTAGGTACTAGTTTTGAGATGATAGGAACTGTCGACTTTGCCACTAAAGAAGCAGCTAAGGCTGAGGTTTTGAGAAGACGTGGCGAAGAAAAAGTGAATGATATGACTGAGAAAGCTGCTCAAAAAGCGTTACAAAGAGATCACAACCTTATAGATATGTTCGAGAAGAGAGCTGAAAACAGAGCTAAGAAAGCGGCTGAAAAAGAAGAACGTTTTTCAATGCCAAATCTTAGTGAGGTTTTTGGCACTGCCTCATCAGGAATAACTATAGAAAATCCAGGTGGTTTTGATTCAACTGGATTCGATTCACCAGTTACAGACGATTTAGTCGGAGACATAGGCAAAGTAGGAGAGGTAGGAAAGATAAGAGACTCCGTAGATGTATCAAGTGAGGACATCAAAATGATGCGTGAGCTAGCTGAAATGAAAAACATCCAGAACTTTGTGTCGCTGACTCCAAGTGTGAGTGTACAGACCGGAGATATTACTAGCGGGCATGACATAGATACAATTATTAATCGCATTACAAACACATTAGAAACACAAATCGCCTCTGGTGCTAAAGGAGTGTGGAAGGTGTGAGTGAATACGGCATTTGGTTAAGCTTTAATAATCAGGAGGAAGGTTTTCCACTACCTATTAATCCCGACTCTATTGAAATCAGCACAGGGGGTAGAGGGACAACCTATGATATATCTGCTTTAGGAGAAATCAATGTCATCAAAGATCCTACTTTAACGGAGTATTCATTTTCAGGTATATTCCCTGCGGATGATCATGCCTATCCGTTTATTACGGCTAAATACCGAAGAACAACATCAAAATATATAGAGCTTATTGAAGAATGGATGAAATCTAATCGTCCTATTCGCTTTGTGTTTACAGGAAAGTCCTTTGATATAAACATGCCTGCAAGCATAGAGAGCTTTCAATATAAAGAGGTTGCTGGAAGTGGAGGAGATCTTGAATACTCCTTAAAGCTGAAAAAGTATGTCTTTTATGCTGCTAAAAAAGCGACTGTTGTATCTCCGTCTACAGGAACCTCAGCTCCAGTACTTCAAAAGGAAAAAGAGCCTCGGCCGAATGAAAACGCTCAGCCGAAAACGTATACGTTAGCTGCTGGAGATTCTTTATGGGCTGTAGCACAAAAGGTTTTAGGGAATGGAGCAAGGTGGCCTGAAATCCAACAGCTAAATGGAATCACTGATGCCGAAATCAAGCGGTTGCCCATAGGAAAGATACTTAAGTTACCTGACACCAAAGGTGGCGCTGCCCATGCTTGAAGTACTTTTAGATAATAAGGATGGGAAGGTATGGGATATCTCTGGGATTGTTACCGATGTGAATTGGAAGACCAATCGTTTGGGACAGCCGGGAAGCTTAAACTTTGCTTTGATAAAAGGTGCTAAGCATTATCAGTCTAAGGATTTTAAGTATGCAAATGGAGATATTGTACGAGTAAAGTATAAGGATCACAATATGTTTTACGGCTACATTTTTAACATTGAAAGTAGTTTAGATGAGAATGTTAAGATCTTAGCATATGATCAGCTTCGGTATCTCAAGAATTCGGATATGTATACTTTTTCTAACGTTACGGCTACAGAGATTATTCAAAAAATAGCTAGCGACTATAGCTTACAAACTGGTAGATTAGACGACAGTGGCTACCGCATACCTAGTATGGTAGAAGACGGTACAAGTCTCATCGATGTGATCGACAAAGCCATCGTGTATACCCTTTGGCACACGAATCAGCACTTTGTGCTTTTTGACGATTTTGGCTCCCTTTCCTTGAGGAATGTTGAGGATATGTTAGTAGATTTTTATATCGGTGATTGGAGCTTGCTCTACGATTTTAAATCAACTGTATCCATTGATAGTGATACGTATAACCAGATTAAACTGTATAAGGATGATCAGGAGACAGGCGAACGTAAGTTATATAAGGCTGAAGACAGTGTCAACATTGCAAAATGGGGAATGCTACAACTCTATCAAAGTGTGGATGAGGATAAAAATGAGGCTCAGATTGGAGAGCTGTTAGATCAATTGTCTACACTTAAAAATAGGGAGACCAAAACGATGAAAGTAGAGGCAATAGGGGATATTCGTGTGCGAGCAGGATGCTACGTCCCTATTGTTATTGAGCAGTATGGGATTAATCAGCCCTTTCTTGTGAATGAGTGCCAGCATCGCATTGATGGAGCTGGGCATACAATGTCCTTGGAATTGAAGGTGATATAATGGCCAATTTATTAGAAATGATTAAACAAGCGGGATTAGACGCAATGGAAGCCTCTAATCCTCTGCATATTTTATATGGCAAAGTGCTAAAAAATAATCCGCTGGAGGTTAACGTTGACCAACGTTTTACACTCTCATCGGATTTTTTAATTGTTCCAGAGCATCTCACTCGGTATGAGGTAGATTTGACACATCAGCATGAGGTGATCGTTGATGGTGTGAATGTCACTACGAGGAACGCTTTGCCAGAGAAGTTGGTAATTAGAGAGGGACTTTCTGAAGGGGATCCGATTATTCTCCTTCGTGTCCAAGGCGGTCAAAAATACCTCATTATGGATAAGGTGGCGAGCGGATGATACCGGCAGGTGGTCAATTGAGGAATGCGCAGCTACAAGAGATAGAGCAGCCATCATTAACGTGGAAGCTAGATTTAGCTGCAAAGAAAATAACAGGTCGAACAGATAACCTAGATGCTATTAAGCAGGCTGTCTTTAAAGTTTTGCAAACAAGGCGTTTTGAGCATTTGATCTACAGTTCCGATTATGGACATGAGCTAGATTTATTAATTGGAGACTCTCCTCTCCTTGTTCAATCGGAAATGAATAGGTTACTTAGAGAGGCTATAGAGCAGGATGATCGAATCGAAAGTGTAGAAAATGTACAGACGAGTGTTCAGGGAGAAAATGTTACTGTGCGATGCACAGTAGTAACTCAATACGGAGACTTTGATATTGAACAGGAGGTGGAAAGGAATGTATCAGCATCTCACCTATGATTTTATTCTAAATCGTATGCTTGGAAGAGTGCCTAATAATATTGATAAAAGAGAAGGTTCAATTATCTATGACGCATTAGCTCCCGCGGCAGCAGAATTATCTCAAATGTATATTGAGCTTGATCTTAATGCAACGCTTTCTTTTGCAGATACGGCTACAGGTGAATTTTTGGAGAAGCGAACGGCTGAGTTTGGGATTAATCGTAAGCCTGCCACCAGAGCTAGGCGGAAGGGATTATTCTATGGAAACGGAAACGAGCCTATTGCCGTTCCAATTGGGAGTCGCTTCTCCATTGAGGATCAGAGCTTTAGAGTCGTTACTCAATTGTCGCTTGGACAATACGAGCTTGAAGGTGAAAGCACAGGAATTGTGGGTAATCAGCAGTTTGGCGCTCTTTTACCGATTACCTTTATTCAAGGTCTTGTCCGTGCAGAGCTTACGGATATTTTAGTTCCTGGGGAAGACGCTGAAAGTGATGAGTCGTTACGTCAGCGCTTTTATGACACTGTTAATGAGCAGCCTTTTGGTGGGAACATTGCAGACTATAATCAGAAAATCAATTCCATTCAGGGAGTAGGAGGAGTAAAGGTGTTCCCTACATGGCAAGGAGGCGGTACAGTTCGATGTACCATCATTGCCAGTGACTTTTCCAAACCTACTAATGATCTAATAGATGAAGTGCAAACGATTATAGACCCTGAAATCAACAGTGGGCAAGGAAATGGATTTGCTCCTATTGGACACTCTGTCACTATAGCTGGAGTAGATGATGTAACGATAGATATTGAAACCACAGTCATTTTAGCAGATGAAATGACAGTAGGACAAGTACAGGCAGATATTGAGAATGCTATTGAGGAATATCTACTTACTCTCCGTAGGTCTTGGAAGGATGAAGATCGCCTTATCGTTCGTACGGCTCAGATCGAATCACGTATTCTAACTGTATCTGGTGTAGTTGATGTTTCTGAAACCCGCTTAAATGGATCAGCAGCTAATGTTGAACTCCCTGAAGAGCAGATTCCTGTTCGAGGGCAGGTTTTGATTAATGGTGATGTTGAGAGTCTTGAGCAGGTAGAGGCTGAAGAATGAGGAGAAACTACTTGGAGTTATCAACAAGATGTGTAGCTAAGAGAAAAGGGTAGCAATAGAATTTAGGAACCACTAGCCGTTAATAAATGAAAGTAAGGCAGGTGAGAGAAATATATGAGGGCAACTAAGACAGGTGTAAGTAACTCTAACAAAAGGTTAATGGGATACTTACCTGAGTTTTATCACGATATAGTGGATTTTGTTCAGTTAACAGATACCCAAGAAGCTGAAATCATTAGCTCAAAGCAAGCGATTCAGCTCCTTTTTGATAATCAATTTGTCATGTCTAGTGATGAACGAGCGGTAAGACGTAGGGAAAGAATGCTAGGTATTCAAGCTGATCCTACTAGGGAAACCCTAGATTTTCGTAAAAAAAGGATTGTTAACCGGTATTCGACCAAGCCCCCTTTTACCATGAGGTATTTGCAGGATCGATTAGACTTCCTTGTAGGAGCAGGACGAGCTATTACTAGTGTTGATCCAGAAGCCTTTGTTTTGAAGGTTACTGTTGATATAGAAAATGCGGACATCTTTAAAGAGGTGGAGCATACCATTAAGACCATTAAGCCTGCTAATATCGTCTACCAGCAGGAAACAGCTTTATGGGACTCCATTGAGTTAAAAGAGCATATTACAAGGCGTACGATAACTCGGCAAACTCGGCTTTCAACAAGCTGGCAGCTAGGACGTACGCCTTTTGCAACGGCAAGTGAGGAGGTTGTAGTTAAGTGATAACAGTTGAATTTTTACAAGAGGTAGCAGCCTTTGTAGATCGTAAGATTGATCGGGTTGTGTTAAATGGAACGTATGAGATTGATGAGTTTGAGATAAAGAACCTAACCAACGAAACAGTTGTTATGCAATACATGATTCCTAATGGATCAGTGAGTACAATCTCTCTCATTGAATTGAGGGACGAAGATGGTGGAATTATTTCATCCAACTCAGTAAATATTCCTGTAACAGCAGATACTCTAATGCTACAGAGTATTGAGATAGGGGAGGGGTAATATGCCTTACGAAGGGAAAACGGATTGGAAGTATGATGATGTTGTCACCGAGAGGGATTTGAATCGGATTGAGCAATGCCTTGTGGATGTTACAGACAAGTCTGGGGATAATGAACATCGAATTACAGTAGTAGAAGAACAAATGGCGAGTCAATCTACTAAGGTAACAGAATTAAAGCAACGATATATCTTAACCGAAAACGCAACCCAAGTTCCTATTGGAATTCCTGAGTTTCATAGATTAACTGATTCTCTAACGGTTATTCTTAACTCAGTTGTGCTAACAGAAGGGGATCAGTATGAGGTTAGTGAGGATAATCAGTATATTATAGGAAACTTCAATGGTGAGGAAGATGTCCCTTCTTACTTTGAATTTAAAGTATTGAAGAACTTCGTTACTGATTTAGTTTTCTTTGATGGGTCAATTATTCAGGATGGAACAATATCTAAATCTAAATTACAGCAGAATGTTCAAGATCAATTGGATAAAATTGATAACCTTGATGCTGAGAATGTCTATTTAGAAAGTCCTAACTTTACATCCACTAACGTACTTGGCGGATTAGAAGAACTTTTTCAACGTGGCGTTGATGTGAAAGAAGGGCTTGTGGAAAAGCTCAGCGCCATGAATGTCCCTGCTACCACAAGTGAAACGATAGACGAGCTTCTTCTGAAAATATTAAATGTTTCAAAAGACGCAAATGCCACTACTGGTCAAGTATTAACAGGTAGATCATTTTATCAAGGTGGAGAGCGGCAAAATGGTGCGATGCCTAACAGGGGGAACGTTAACCAAACGTTGACCCAACAAGGGCAGGAGTACACCGTCCAAAGCGGGTATCATGGCGGCGGTGGAAGGGTTAGAGCAAACATTAGTAATCTTTCTCCTGCAGTCATTAAAAAGAGTGAAAATGTGGGGGGAATAATTGGTACATTTACTGAAAAGAATCCTAGAACTGGATTCAATGCGTCAAATTCGTATGCAATATCAGCCCCACAATATACAGGTTATAAATTTTCCGATAACACTAGCTCTACAGCGCATAGCTTAAGGGTTAGCGACTGGAAAAAGGATAACACAGGGATAACATTAAGAACCTCAAATGCCCCTTCTGCCAGTCAATATCCGTGCCAAATAACAAGGGTTGATGCTAATGGGAATTTGATTAGTACTATAAGTTTACCAAATACTTATTATGCGGGGGGTATTTTAACTTCTAATGATAGGGCATTTATTGCCGGCGGTACGTGGGGAGCTAGAAGAGAGCTAAGAGAATTTGATTTAAGCGGAAACTTAATAGCAACGCACATTCCTTTTTCCGAAGATGATGCTGTTATAACCATTGGCGATATTGTATGGTCTGAGAGACAGGGAGGTTATATTTTTTATAAGCTTGCTAACCGTGGAGGACTTGTTAACCCACGTGTTGGATTTTATACAATTGACGGTACATTATTATCTCAAGTCTCTGGAAACTATAGTTCTAATACGGAAGGTAGGTATGTTGCGTTTCTTTCAGAAGTTCTTTTTCTAATGGTTACAAAGTCTACTGAATCGGGAATTACCACGTATGTTTGGAGAAGAAGAAACGCAACAGGAAACGGTTGGAATGAAATCACTACAAATTATAGTAGTTGGTTAATGGAAGTATCAAGTATACCACATATGTTTATAAGTTATGGGAGGGAGTAAAAAGAGATGGTTATTATCAAACTGACAAATATAGTAGGCGGGGACGGAGCAATAGACTATAAAGGATTAGACCTTAGTTTAATTGTATCAGGAACGCAATTGTATGTAGGAGAAGGGCAAGATATGGTTGCATACTTTGTATACAAAGGTGATGAAGATTTAAGCGGAGATTTAAGCGGAGATTTAGCCATCATTACAGAAGAAGAGTATACACAGGTAAAAGCAGACTATGAGGAATACTTAAATAATCAACCTAAACCTATGAATCCTGAGGAAGAAATACAGCAACTTAAAATAGCTCTAGCAGAAATCGCAGAGGCGCATGAACAGGAAAAGACAGCTATGAAGCAAACACTTTCTGAGATCGCTGAAATGATTGGAGGTGAGAGCTAATGGCTAGAATCTATGTGGATCTAATCAATAAGAACTTACGCACCATAGAGGACGTACCTCTAAGATGGAGAAAAGAAGCCAAGGAATTATTAGACGCTGAATAAGCGTTATTTTTTTATCCTCTTTTAAAATTAGAATATTAATTAAAAGGAGTGAAACAATGATCGGGCAGGTAACAGAAAGGGAGCTAACACCAAATTTAAGAGAAAAGTTAACCAATATTGAATCTGAATTAACTTCTCTACAACTAACTCCACTAGCTTTAGCTCATGGGATAAATATAGTCGAGTCAGAAACTGATACACTTACGAACATACCATACATTAAGGGGAGGACAATAGTAAATCATGTCCCGTTGTTTGATAGTGGCTTGTGGGAAAAACATGCCAACGCATCATTTGATAGCGCTACAAAAATGAGGTTAGATAGTACTGGGGTGTCAGGAACACTAGTTTCATATATATTCTTAGATTTAAAATCAAATACAACATATACTATATCTTCTGTCACATCTGGTAGAGTAATGATAAGGGAAGGCCATGATACAAATGGATTTACCCTAGGTCAAATTCAGAAGAGTGAGTTAGGGTATAAAACCGTAACTTTCCATACACTTTCAGAAAGCAAAATTACAATCCGTTTGGATAATGAAAGTATTTCTAACGAAGTTTTGACCTTTGAGAATATTTCTCTAGTAGAAGGAGCTGAACCTAAAGAATTTGTTAGAGGATTTCAGCCTATACGCAATCCTATGTTTACAGCACATGGTAAAAACATCACTGAGGGAATATTGCCCACCAGTACTTCACATAGTAATGCTACTGTAATTAGAGAGAGTGTAGATTCAATAGTGTTGGAGTGGTCTGGTGGCTTCGATTATGATGTTGTAAATCGAAATGTCTCTCCAAATACTAATTATGTCTTATCGTTTAATTTTGAACCTTTAATAATAGATGATGTTACTCAGAGTCAAATTAGAGCTTATGTATTGAATACAGAGGGAGAAGAAGTGTTAACCACAGGTACTGGTAGATATGAGCTAGTATTCAATTCATTAAACAGGAATCGAATATTGATTCGGATTAATAGACGTGGAGGAATTTCTGAAAATCCCAATGGTAGAGTTAGAATTTCAAATGTACAATTAGAATTAGGTACAGAAGCTACACCTTTTGAACCTGCAAAGAAGTCACATATGTATCTTTCTGACGTAACACTGGCATCTAATGAAGATGGCTCGGTTTATGATGAACTTCGACCTGGTGGTGACGTAGTGAAGAGGTTCAAACATAAGGTTTTGGACGGGACACTTCCTTGGGTATCAGGTACAAACTTTGTTGGTTACACATCTGTAAGATTAACAGATGCATTAATCTCTATAGGACAAGCGTATTCTGGACTGGTAGGTTCTTTTCTTCAAAACTTTTCTAGTCTAATTATAAAGCGACTAGGAAGCATTAGTGAAAAAAATGGAGCTATTGAGGAATATCAATGGACAACTGGGGGTACTTTTCAAATATTTTTGCCAAATGCACAGACAGGTTGGGGAGACAACTACACACCTACAGCTGGTGAAATTAAAGCTTACTTTAATGGGTGGAGGATGTATCAAAATGAAAGTGGGGAAGGAACTCCTTACAATGGAACTGGAATTAGAGCATGGAACAAATTAGATCCATCTTCTCCTTCAGGAGTTCAGGTAGGATCAGGTACGTTAACTCTACCCACTGATAAAAATGACAACCCAAATTGGCAACCTTACAAACTCCAATACCAATTAGCACACCCTAGGGTTGAAAAGGTTAATCCTATTGGTAGAATCCAACTCCATGAAGGTAACAATCATATTGAAATCGGTGAGGGTATTGTTGTTAGGGAGAAAGCTAATCCAGCATCACTAGTCGGTGGAGATGGCACAGTATGGATTAATAACTCACATGCCTCTCTTACTAAAACCCGCCTAAATGTCCGTGCCTTCTATATACTTGATGTCTATAAAAATGGAAAAGCTGATCCTACATGGACTATCCGTCAACTGAGAGGGGATGCTTTTGGAAATGCAAATGCGAGTTCGAATATTACGAGAGGGTACGACCCTACAGCAGTCTATTACGTTCAATATATAGCTGTACCATATGAATTTTCAGCACAAGTTACAGAAGTTGAAACTAGTTATCCAGCAAATCTTTCTAGTAAGATAAATCAGCATAGTGGGTTGTTGGGTAATATAAGTGAACGAGTAGGGGTAAACGAAAAGGTAACATCCGAGCTTTTTACCTCTGTCGATAGTCTAAAAAGAGGTGTGCGTTCTAGGATTATCGGCAAAGGAGGAACAGTTGAAGGAACGCATCCAAACAGCAATCAAGAACTGCTTAACGGAATCGAAAGTATTGAAATGTCGGCGTTAATGTCTAATACATTAATAGGCACTACTGCTATTGGTGCAAATAATATTAATGCATATGCTTCCCCTACTTTAACTCCAGAGCAAATTATTTATTTCACATATTCCGTTGGTACTGGTAGTTTAGGTAATGCAAACTGGACTAGTAGAGTTATGGTAGAGTGTAATATAACCCCTACAGGAGCCGTTAATTTTTCAAGATATACAGCAGCTGATTTTCCTATTTTTATAGCTTATCAAATTTTCAGTTTCAGAAATTTAAAGAAAGTTTTACGAGGTAGTGCATTGGTGAGTCCACAACAAACTGGCTGGCTACCTCACTTAATTACCTTACCTCAAAATGTTAACAGGTTAAGATCATTTGTTTTAGCAACTCTAAGTCCTGCAGAAGCATCTACAAGATCATATACTGCTGGACAAATGTATAGAGCTTTTTTAGATAGTAATACAGGCTTGAGAGTTGATTTTTATGCAGGAACTTTAAATACGGAATGGAAAATTAATTATCAAATTGTTGAATTTCTTTAAAAAGCAGGTGGAATTTATGTCAAAAGAATATAGAGAATATTGCTATGCTCATATCAATGAAGATGGGTGGGCATGGATGACTGAATGTTTACATTCACCAAGAGAAATCATGGATAAACAAATTATCCCATTTAAAGTCACAAAAAATCTCAGTCAAAACTGGTACCAATCAAGACATTACAACTTTGAAACAAGTGAGTGGGAGGAAAGGCATATTTTTCCTACCCAATATTCTGAAGAGATTCCACTTGAGCAGCGTATCCAACATCTAGAGGATGAAAATGCTGAACTTCTTTTGAAATCTGCCATTCAAGAGATGAGTATAAGTGATGTGCAAAATGATAATGCAGAATTGCTTTTTAAATCTTCTAAACATGATTTAACTTTAGAGCGTATTCAAAATGAAAATACAGAAATTATGTTCAAATTAGCTAAATTGGAGGTGGAATAATGTTTAATTCAATTAAAAGACATTACGATAGTGGTAGGTATAGTAATGATCCAAGCAGCGATAGATGGGTTGGAGTATTTGTTCAAGCTGGATGGATTACAAAAGTAGAGTATTTCACTATCACACAGGATGAATATCCTGAAATTTGATTAGAGTAAAAGATTGGGATTAATTAATTATAATCAAAAGAGAACTTGTAAGGGGATCAATCCTCTAAAAGTTCTCTTTTTACATGCACTATTTTAGAATCTACCTATAGATTTTTAATCTATTAGAAAGATATTACCAACAGCATATCAACAGAAATACAAGAGTCCTCTAACGAGCGACTCTTGTATATTTATTTTAAGCAAAAATGGGGATAGCACTTTAAAATAACCTATTGAGCACCGTGTACGTATCTAGGCAACTATCTAATTATTAAGCTATTCAAGCAATTATCAAATCAACAGAGCTACGAAAGCAATTATCTATTATCTAACTATCTCAATTATAGGAAACTCAATACTAACTAAAAAAGGAGTGAAACAAATGGAAACCATACTAAAAGTAATAGTAGGCTTTACTGGCGCATCAATTAGCTACCTATGGGGGGAGTGGACAGCATTGCTAAATGTGTTATTTGTACTGGTCATCATTGATTACATCAGCGGTTTGGTAGCGTCGGGCTTTGAAGGGAAAATAAGTAGCAATACAGGCATGAAGGGGATTGCCAAAAAAGTTTTTATCTTCGCCATCGTGGCGATTGCTCACCTTGTAGATACAGCGTTGGGGGAGAGTCACCTTTTCCGGGACGCAGCGATTTTCTTCTATATTGCCAACGAATTAATTTCAATCATTGAAAATGGGGGAAGAATGGGAGTCCCTATTCCACCAGGTATTCAAAAAGCTGTTGAAGTGCTAAAAAGAAAGGGAGAAAGAGATGCTTAAGCTAATGCTAGACCCCGGTCATGGGGGAAAGGATCCAGGTGCTGTTGCTAACGGACTACAAGAAAAAAACCTAGTTTTAACTATCTGCCAGCAGATCAAGTCAATTCTGCTTCATGAGTACGAAGGAGTAACCGTTAAGCTAACAAGAGAAACGGATGTGTTCCATGAATTGAGTACTAGAGCAAAAATGGCAAACGATTGGGGAGCAGACTATTTTATGTCTATCCATGTGAATGCAGGCGGAGGGACAGGCTTTGAATCCTTTATCCATCAGTCTAGAAGCTCTGTTTCTGTAGCTACTCAGAATGTGATTCATGATGAAATTGTTCGAGAGCTAGGGAACGTAACCAATCGCGGGAAAAAGGTGGCAAACTTTAGTGTGCTACGAGGAACACAAATGCCTGCTATTTTAACAGAGTGCTTGTTTATTGACCATCCTTTAGACTCTACTAAGCTAAAAAGTAGCTCATACCTTCAACAGATAGCAAGAGGACATGCGAACGGTATAGTTAAGGCTTTTGGACTGAAAAAGAAAGCAGCTAATGGGGCAGGGGCAGCAAACTCAGGAAATGACCCTAAATTAGTCTCTGCCATTGAAAAATTACACAAAGCAGGAATCATTAGCTCTCCAGATTATTGGCTCCAAAATGCCAAAACGGGTAAAACAGTCCGCGGGGATTACGCAGCAGCTTTGATCCAGAGAATGACAGATCAGTTTTTTTAATAAATCTATTGTTGACCTCATCACTTTTACTATGAATCTAATATAGTACTTTGCCCTTGGTGTGCTTACTCAACTAGATAGGATCTTTCGTACGAATATTTAAACGCTGTTTTAAAGCATATTGAAGCAATTGAGAGAAATTAATATCTGCTTCCTCGGCGGCATCGTTTAGCCATTTAGGAATCGTTAGAGTTTTCTTAATTGCTTTATTCTCCATCTCATCCCGAATAATGTCTGTTGTAACCTGAATCATAATTACTAAAGCGTTAGAGTTTTTTGGTAAATTTGACTCAGAAGGTTCGGGTATATCTTCACCATCCTCTTCTAAGGCGTATAAATATCCTGCTAATACATCTTTAGCCATATACATGGACTCTTTAAAGTTGGATCCTTCTGTTATGCAGCCAGGGAGATCAGGGAATGTGATAGTAAAGTCATTTTCTCCATCAATACCTCTTTCAAATAATGCTGGAAAAACGTAATTACTCATTATATGAACTCCTTTTTTAATCTAATATTCCTGCTTGCTTAAGTATTGATTTTATACTTCCAATCTTATGATCTTTTCTAACAGTTAAACCCTCCTACCTGAGGGCATACATAGAAAGATGTACCTAGTCAGAAAAATCCTAACCAAATACATCAACAAGCTCTTCAGTTGGCTTACGCCTTAACAGCACTTTAAGGATCTCATTATTCTCTTCTAATCTTGACAGCTCCTCTACTGGTAAACGCAAATGGAAGTAATCATTCATGCTCAAAAAGTGATCTATGGATAGATAATAGTGCTCAGCATCCTCAGATATTAATCCCTTGTAGTACCAGTAGAAGGCTTTTTCCCGAGTACAAAGCTTATCCACATTTAGACTTGAAAGTAGTGTTTCAGCGATATTTTTATTATCCGTGCGAATGAAGTGGTAGATATAATTGGTGAAATCATGTTCATTTTCTATGTTTCTAGGGGGTTTTTGTTCGATTTTCCAGTATGAATTCATGTAGGAAATAAGCTGTTCAACCTCTTTAATATGTACGGAATCAGATAGGTGTTTGTAACCCTCTAGCGCTCTATTAAAATGAATCAAAGCCTCCTGATAATCATCATACATGTACGAGTAACCCAACAGATGATAGGCTCTTATTTTTGCGTTTTCAAAGTAATCCTGTTCAATAATGGCTCTAGTGTAGGCTCTAAGCTTCTCTGAATGTCTTGCATACATGGTAATGGTACTCATAATAAATCCAAGGCGGATTTTAAATGCGTTTCTCATGAAGCTGCTTTTTATCTTTTTTATAAGTTTGTCCGTATTTTTAATATGTAGCAAAACACTCTGCTTTTCTTCTAATTCTATGTATATGTAGGCTTTTAATAGCCCTTTCAAAACCTGCATCTCTAATTCCTTCGGCTTAAAAATCTCTACTTGTTGAAGCAACTCGATTGGATCTGTTTCCCTATCCTTACGTAATTGAACTAAATGGTACATTCCAGCCCATTCTTTATCCATGTGGTTCAAGGAGGAAGACAATCTCTCTAAAACAATAGTAAAAGGAGCATAAAGTTGATTAAGTAAACAATATTCCAAAGCAAATCTTGCATTTCGGGTCTTTTGTGAAAGGATGTATTCAGTCATCAAAGCTGTTTCTTCTTTTGGGTACAAGTATTTGATTAGCTTTAAAGCCGCTTCAAAATTAATATCTTCATAACCGTGTAGAAACCTAGAAGTTGAAGATTCACTTAAGCCTGATATATGGGCTAATTGGCGTTGGCCTAGTTTTTTTTGTTCTTTAAGTGTTTGGAGAATTCGTTCTCGGAGCACTTCTGTTATGCCTCCTTTAATAGCAATTAAATGCAAATATTTAAAATTTTTAATTTTAGATATAGATTACAAGTATTGCACGATTGAGTCAACCAAAATATACGTAATCCAAGCTAAATTGGGTATTTAATTATTTTGTATTTTTCTGAAACGAACGATTTTAACTTTTCCATATAAAAAAACGCCTTCTGTATAAAGCACACACCTTAACAGAAACGGCGTTTTTATGAAAGTGATGTAGTCTATTCAAATGAACTATGAGTATTTATTATCAGTTCTTTAGGTATTTTTGGTCGCTTACTTCTAAAAATATAGGAGTATTTAATGACTTTGGATAAACGACTCCAGATGAAGGACTTGCTGATATTAAACTACTGCTTAATATGAAAACTAATAATGCTGTACTACTTGAAAGGGTTAGCTTTATTAATTTTTTCATTATTATTCTCCTTTGTAGATAAGATATTTAAAGCATTCTCATTTTCACCTAATTTTCTTAGTTCATCTATAGGTAGGCGTAAGAAAAAGTATTCACCTAATTGAATAAAATGCTCTACTGACTTGTAGAAATCAGAAGTATCTTCCGTTAATAAACCAGTGTAATACCAGTAAAAAGCTTGGTCCCAATCTGATAGATTCTCTTCATTTATTTCATTTAAATGACTTAATGCCAGTGATTGTTCATCTTTCTGTATTAGATAGAAAATATAATTTAATAAATGACTGCAATTTTCTAAAGGTAAGTTAAAATCCTGGTCCAACTGATGGTAGGAATATAAAAAGCACCTGTCTAATTTTAGTTTGTTTATGTGATGCTCATTTTGTTGACTAATATAAAAATTCATTGCTTTATTAAATTTCTCATCTGCTTTATGAAAATCATCAAGCATATATGAATATCCAATCTGATGGTATGCAGTTCCTTTTACGTGTTGAAAGTGCTCTTGACCGAGTACTATGTAGCTAAAATTTCTAGAGGATTCTAGATCATTAGTTTGTTTCTTAACAGTGCTCATTAACAAGCTATACCTTACTTTAAATGAATCTTTTATAAAGTTACTTTTTATTTTAATAATTTTATGTTCTACATCTCTAACATGAAAAGTAAGAGATTGATATTCATTAAGGTTAAAATAGATATAACCTTTCAATATAGATTTAAGTACATCCATTTCAATTTCTTTTGGATTATACATTTCAACTTTAATTAATAGATCCTCAAGAGCAATATCTCCTTTCTCCATAACTCTAATAAGAACATACATCCCAGCCCACTCCTTATCTAAAGGATTGGCAGAATCCTTTAGATTTTCTATCAACACCTCCAATTCATCAGTCAGCTTATTCATGATACAGTACTCCAACCCGTGGCGAGCATTACGAGATTTCTGTGTGACAATATAATCTCTCATAATCTCGATTTCTTCCTGTGGGTATAAGTGCTTTACCATCTTCAAAACTGACTCAAAATTAACCTCCTCAAATCCATGTAAAAACCTTGAGATCGACGATTCACTTAAGCCAGCAATTCGTGCTAGCTTTCTCTGGTCTATGTTGTCTTGCTTATCAAGAGTTTGTAAAATACGCTCTCGAAGCATCCTTGTTTCCCCCTTTTATTATATCATGTTTCACACAAATATATCTTTTAATTTAAAAAATTTGCACTTTTATTTGAAATTATCAGTATTGCACGTTTGAGTCAACCTTATTTTGCGTAAAATGCCCTAAATTAGGAATTTAGTTTTTTTGGATTTTTGCTAAGTTTATTTCTTAGGAATTTCCCAAAAAATTAATTTTAGTAAGCCATTTCAGTCAAAGGGAGTTGGCTTATGTGAGCTATAAAGAAAAATAGTGTAGTATGATAGGATTAAGAGTCATATCTTATCAAGCATTAAAATGTTCTTTTTACACAATAATGAAAATGAGAAGGAAGGGAAAAAGAAACCATGCTATTTCCATACCGTAACGACGTAAGAAAAGTTCTACTACCCTATTTAGAAAAACTAGATAAAGACTTATGGTACAGAACATCAAGTAACTATCCAAATAGTGTGGCTTGGGTTGTTTTACACATCGCTCAAAGTGAAGATCATTGGGTAAATAAGATAGGGAATAAGAGTGAGTTGCTTTTACCTGACCTAGTAGGAGCAGAGAGGGAAGAGCCAGCTAACCTCATCCACCAATATATAAAAATTCGTGAGTACACCGATCGGGTTTTGCAGTCCTTATCCGAAGAGGAGCTGGACATGGAGGTTGAAGTACCTATATTTGCAGACGGCTGGGTACCACCGTCCGCACCCACATGGCGCTGGTTATTTCATCATGTCTATACTCATGAGGCCTATCATGTGGGACAGATTGGGGTTATAGCAAGAATTAATGGCTTTCGTGGACCTCTCTTTTAGTATAAAAATACCTCTTGTACAAAAAAATATTATGAATTCGCAACAATTATTCCTCATCGTCCGTTTATAACACTAAGAACGAACAAATAGGAGGAATTTAACAATGAAAAACGTTCTAAGATCTAAAAAGGTACACACTTTACTAATTGCAGGTACATTACTAGGTTCAACTGTTTTAACAGGTGGGCATGCGTTGGCAAACGAGGAAAAAAGCTTTGAAGAACTTCTTGTAGAATGGGAAGCAGCAGGCTTAGATACTAACCATACAGAGGCTATTGAAAAAATTAAAGCCTATGTTGAGCAAAATATTGAGCCAGGAGTGTTTGCTAGTTTGCATATCGATCGTGAGCAGGATCCGTTTGGGGTTGTTGTTCTATCGTTTACCAAAGAGCTATCTGAGGCTCAAAAAGAGGAAATTGCAAAGCTAGCTGAAGAGCCATCCGAGATTTCCATTCGAGTAGTTGAGTATACAGAGCAAGAACTCAATGCTAAGCAAGCTGAAATTGATAAAGCAGTCTTTGAAGAAGGAGCACTGAAGGATCTAGGGATTACGGTCTACCACACAGGTACAGATATCATTAACAACAAAGTAGAACTTGGGATTGATCCATTTAATGAGGCGAATGTAAAAGCAGTTAAAGATTACTTCGGTAACCCTGATTACCTCAATGTGGTTGAAGGTCATCAGGCCCACACGCTTGAGAGCAGTGTAAATGCTGGTGAAGCTACTGAAGATGCAGAACAAGCCGTTCCGATCTCTGCAGAAGTTGATGTTATGCCAATCAGTGCTGTAGATGAAGCTGAGAAACAAGGCTTTTTCGCAAAAATATGGGCTTGGTTCTCTGGCATCTTCAAATAATCTAAGAAGCTAAAGATTTTTTTAAGCAAATAAAGACGCCTCCTTCTCCAAAGGTTCACTGGAGTGGTTAGGCGTCTTTCTTAATGACAACCTTTGAAACTGAAATTTGTAAGGTAGAACGGTTAGGTAAGTAGCTCTACCTCCTGGCTATCCTCGTAAAGCTGGTAATAGGCCCCTCGTTTTTGTAAAAGCTGATGATGTGTTCCTTGCTCAGCAATCCCTTCCTCTGTGAGAACAATAATCCGATCTGCCTTTTTAATGGTATCTAATCGATGAGCTATAATAATCGTTGTTCGTCCTTGACTCAGTTCCTCTAACGCTTTTTTAATCATTCGTTCACTTTTATTGTCTAGCGCAGACGTCGCTTCATCAAGAATTAATATAGGAGGGTTCTTCAAGAACATACGAGCAATAGATATCCGCTGCTTTTGTCCTCCAGATAATTTAGCACCACGTTCTCCGATATACGTGTTGTATCCATCAGATAAAGACTGTATAAACTCATGAGCGTGAGCAGCCTGAGCAGCACGAATAATATCTTCGTCTGTAGACTTCAGGTTTCCATAGGCAATATTCTCTTTAATCGTACCTGAGAATAAGAAAATATCTTGCTGGACCATACCAATCTGCTTCCGTAAAGACTCGAGGCTAACTTTTGTGATGGGATGACCATCAATTCGAATTTCTCCTTCATCGAGGTCATAGAAGCGAGGAATTAGCTGGCAAAGTGTGCTCTTTCCTGCACCTGATGGTCCAACAATAGCGATTGTTTCCCCTGCATATATTCTAAGAGTAATGTTCTGAATGATTTCCTTATCAGCTTCATAGGAGAAGGTTACGTTATTTAACTCAATATCTCCTTTTACTGTAGGCAGATCATACGCTTCAGGGCTTGAAATAATAGTAGGCTTGGTAGTAAGAAGCGCAGAAAAACGGTTAAATCCAGCCTTACCCTTCTGATACATTTCAATAAATCGAATGAGCACCTGTAAAGGTTGAAGAAGCAGGGTAATGTACATCATGTAAGCGACTAAGTCACCAATATTAATCTCCTGCTGAACGATAAAATACCCACCTGCAGCAAGCGTAATCCACATCCCAAGATTAGAGAAAAATTGGACGCCTGCTGAGAAAACACCAAGATGAAAATGAGTGAATTTCCATAGAGCACGGTACTTCCGGTTTCCTTCATCAAATTTAATGTTCTCCTGCTCTTCGTTTGTAAACGACTTGACGATTTTTGCTCCGGACAAGCTATCCTCCAAACGAGCGTTCACATCGGCTAAGTTCTCCTGCATGTATTTGAAGCGACGACCAAGCACTTTATTATAGATGAACATAAAGATGAGCATAAATGGTAGGATACTGAACACTAGTAGAGTAAGCTTCACGTTGATGTAGCATAGCAAAGCAAAAGCACCAGTAATCCTTACAATGGATAAAAAGAAATCCTCTGGTACATGATGAGCTACTTCTGGAATCTCCTCTAGGTCGTGCATGACTCGAGACATAATCTCTCCTTTTTTTGTGCGATCAAAATAATCAAAGGAAAGAGTGTGAATATGTCTGAATAGCTTTTTTCGCATATCGTAAATCATGTTTATTCCTAGAATATGACCGAAGTAATCCACGCTAAATTCAAATAGAAGTAGAGCTACATATAGAGCTAGTAAGATTAAGCAAAGCTGTAATATGGCTGACCAGTCTCCCATTGGTATCACATCGTTAATAAGATGACGAGTGAACAACGGAACGGAAAGCGAGAGGAGGGCAACCATAAGTGAACTAAACAAATCTAACCCTAAAAGGGCTTTGTAAGGGCGATAATACTCCCAAAGTTTTCTAAGCATACGTTAGTCTCCTTTAATGATAGATAGAATAGTAACGTACACCAAAGCTAATAGATATTTTAGACAATATAAAAAGCACAAAAGAACATCAAAACGTTCCATTGCGCCTATGTGCAACAATAATATTTCAATAACAAAAGGTTTATACTAAGTCTTCCTCTTAAATAGAAGGACTAGTCTTAAGATATTTTCACTTTACTCGACCTTGTTGCTATTTCGCTTTGGTGTCCAAATTTAGCATCTCTTAACAAGCACAGCAAACGTAATAAGATTGAGGCTTTGAATAGCTCAAGTATAAAACATAGGCTACAATTGACCTCAATGAAGAAACCAAGTAAATCTTGGTTTATCCAAAAAGCTGTTGACTAGCTAAGAAAAAAATATGAAGTTGCTAATTTAATTTTGAACACCTTTGAACATGATAGCATCAGCCTCTTTCAGCGAGTAAAGCATAATATACTCATGAATTGTAACATTTGTAGAATTTTTTGTCAATTTGAAATTATATCTTTTACTCTGTACCCTAATTCTCTATGATTCGTATACTACCAGAGGATGTCTGCACATTGATATACTGCTCAGATTGCCTCTTTGATTCCGGAACACGCATAGTTCCTGAATTGGAACGAGCCTCATAATAACCATTAAAGCTTCTAGGAACGGTAAGTCTTACAGAGCCAGAGGTCGTAGAAACACTCGTTTCCGATACGTCTGATTGAGTCACCCGAACACTCCCTGATGAACTTGATGTTTGAAGAGTTCCACCTGAATGCTCTAAGTTAATGCTTCCTGACGACGAACGAAATGCTGTGTCACCCTGTACTTCTGTAGCTTTAATAGCACCTGAGCTACTTTCAACGGAAATACTGTTTCCTTCCACACTATCTAAATGAATGCTCCCGGAAGAAGTACGTAGCTCTATTTCTGAACCTGTTAACTGCTCCGCACGAATAGCACCAGAGCTAGCATGTAATCGAATATTATCCTGTGCTTTCAATCCATTGACATGAATACTTCCAGAGCTGGTTCTAACCTCTGCCTTTTGTACATCCGCATTACGAATAGTTATTCGATTGCTCCCCGTTTCTGTGTAAAGCGACTGTAGGGTCGTTCCTTCTGCTAAAGCAATCGTTACCGTTTGCTTAGACAACCACTCTAAATTAAATAATAGATCTAGCTGAAAGCGATCCTTTTTAAGATCTAGGACAAGGGTTTGACCATTAATTACTGTTTGCCCAATCTTACTGACAACTTCTTCTGCCGCTTTCCCTTCAATATGAATGGTGCTTCTTTCATTTGTGCTAGGGACAAATTGAACATCGACCATATAGCTACTTAGAATACTAATTTCATTGAAGGAATCAGCACTAAATTCCCATTGCTTTTCAAACTCGATATCATCATTAAGATCGCTAAATCCTAATCCAAAGGTGAGAAACAAGCCAATTAATCCAGCTCCAACAAGTACAAAAGCAAGCTTAATTAAGTTACTATCCCTCATGTTATTTATCCCCCATCATATTTTTATTCCAAGTGATATAAGCATTTGTTAGCTGTCGTAATTTTCCATAGGCATTTCTCATCCCTAGTCCTAGAAAGATTCCTAATCCAGAAGAGAGCATGGCTATAAAGATTTTAGCAATCACAACGTTCCTTGAAAAAACAAGCTCTATAAACAAAAGGACTGGTGACGCAATCAGGGCGGCAGCAGCAAAGCTGAATGAAAGCCAAACAGCCCATATAGATAAGCCTAGTGGAATAGCTAGGCATAGATTTAAGAATACAAGACCAATTATGATAAGTGTTCTCGTGACAGGTCCTCTTTCGCTGACAGGTGTCTGATCAACATACTCAAAGCGTTCAGCAATGATTTCCTTCGCTACCTCAACAGGATTGCCTAAGTCATTGGCAATTTCCTCTTCTGTTTTTCCCACTCGAACACCTGAATCAAAATGAGCTTCATAATCAAGAAGCAGCTCTCTAAGCTCAAATTTATTAAGAACGTCTAAATGCTCCTTCAGTTTGGCTAAATATTCATGTTTGTTCAACCTATTCTCCTCCTTCAATTAATCTGGTTACTCCAGATACAAAATTCTCCCATTCTTTTAGTAGGACAGTTAAATACTCATCACCTTTATTTGTTATTTTGAAGTATTTTCTTGGTGGCCCTTCGTTAGATTCCTTTAGGTAAGTGGAGCAATACCCTTCCTTGACGAGTCTGCGAAGTAAGGGATATAGAGCACCTTCGGCGACTTCGATGTAAGAAGATACCTGCTGAGCAAGTTCATAGCCATATTGATCCTGTTTGTGGATAAGGTAGAGCACACAAAGCTCTAAGGCTCCTTTTTTGAATTGAATATTTACATTCATGATGTGCTCCTTTCTATATAAATAGAGGTAATCTCTCCATTTTTAAGGTAGTAGTCCTTATACAGTACTATTATTATATCAGTAGTGAATATTATACACTAGCAAAGTATCTCCATATATTAGCATATCGATATGAAGTTAGCAATAGGCAATAAAGTAGGCAATACGGAAGGAAAAACAGAATCTTTTGACACGACAAAACGATTTTAAAAATAATTAAAGGATTGTAGACAGGATAGAAGAATTAGTACTTTAAATAACATACTATTATTAGAAGTCTTAAGAATATATTAGGGATGACAAAGATGAGATCTCACGAGTGGCTTTTGCTTTTCGTCAGTTGAAAAAGGTGGAGCAATCACATCCAGTACATGAGGAATAGAAGGAGTACAAGTCGTTCTAAGATTTAATTTGACAGAAAAAATTCAGCCTGTTAAGATATAACCGTAAATTAGCTTTAAACTAGCTTCATACACAAATGAAGAAATTAAGCCATAGAAGGGACTGAACCGCTTAGGACGATGCGCTATTAATCCTATATTGAACTTATGAACATACCACTTATGTATATGTTTAGTTACTGTTCAAGATGGGATATGTATGCCTATTTATAGGTATACAATTTGTATAATCCTAGGGGTTTAGTTTACCTGTGATGATTCTAGAAAATGCAAAATCGGGCTTCTTGGAGCCTATGTTTTTGTTTTTCTAATTTCCTGTAAGCTAAATGCATTTGGTGCATACAAAATCTCTCTTGAACAGACAAGGGAGGTTTTTTTATGCTACTTTTACATGCCAAACAAATTGAGAAATCATATAAGGATCGACTGCTTTTTCGCCTAGATGAGCTTTCCATTCATAAGGGAGAGAGGATTGGAATCGTAGGTTCAAATGGTGCAGGCAAAACAACTTTGCTTCATATTCTTTCTGGAAAAATCCATGCTGACCAAGGCGAGGTACAGCGCTATGGGAGACAGGCTTTCATCGCCCAGGAGGGTGGACCGGACTCTTTCCATGTTCAAAACGATAAGTCTGATTTGACCAGTGAAGAGATTTATAGAGATAGCAACCGATTCTTTAAGGAGCTTGGGCTTGAGCAGCAGCAGACATTCAATGTTGAGCATCTAAGTGGGGGAGAGGAGACAAAGCTTAAGCTAGCTACAGCATTTGGTGTAAAGGGTGATCTTCTATTTGCCGATGAGCCAACCTCTCACTTAGATATAGAGGGGATTCAGTATCTTGAAAAATATTGTCAGTCCCATTCAGGAGCACTTGTGATCATTTCACATGATCGCAGGTTTCTAGATCAGGTATGCACCAAAATCATTGAGCTAGAAGCAGGCAAGGTAACAGAATATCATGGAAATTATTCAGAATATAAAAAGCAAAAAGAGCTACAGCTTCTGACTCAACAGCAGGAATATGACAGCTTTGTACGTGAGAAAAAACGTCTAACAGAGGCAATAATAGGTCGTAAAGAACGAGCAAAATCTGTTAAAAAAGCACCCAAGAGAATGGGGAACTCTGAGGCTAGGCTACACAAACGAAAAGCAATGGAAAAGCGTGAAAAACTAGAAGGGGCACAAAAGGCTTTAGAAACACGCCTCGAAAAGCTTGAGAGGAAGGAGAAGCCCAAAGAGCAAGAAAAGATTCATATGCCCCTGCCTAGCTCATTACAGCTCCATGCTAAATTCGCTATTCAAGTTCCAAAGATCAATGTGTATGCAGGGGAAAAGTCTCTTGTTAAGAATCTGAGCTTCCAGCTAAAAACAGGTAGTAGGCTGGCGTTGGTTGGTCCAAATGGCTGTGGGAAATCTACATTCATTAAAATGATTTTAGATAGAGCAGAGGGACTTATGGTTGCCCAAGGGGTCAAATTTGGCTACTTTAGCCAACGGCTGGAGAGCCTAAATGGTTCATCGACCATTTTAGAAGAGGTTTTGGAGGATACGATTCAAGAAGAGGATACAGTAAGATCATTGCTTTCAAGGATAGGCTTTGAACGTGAAAGTGTGAATAAGAGGATTTCTTATTTGAGTGGAGGAGAAAAGGTAAAGGTGGCTATAGCTAAGCTATTGGTAGGGAAGCATAATGTCCTTTTACTAGATGAACCCACTAACTTTTTAGATGTTTTGGCTCTAGAAGCTCTAGAAGAGCTTATCAGCTCGTACGAGGGAACGATTATCTTTGTTACACATGATCGTCAGTTTGTAGATCGGATTGCTACTCATGTAGCCGTCTTTAATGAGCAGAAGATTCATTATTTCCAAGGGAATTATGCCCAGTATGTTGAGGCAGAGAAACAGAGGGCTGAAGCACCAGAGCAGATTACTCGTGAGCAGCTTCTTGTGTTAGAGAATAAACTCCAAGAGGTTATCGGAAGACTTAGTCTACCAGCACCATCGGATAATTTAGAGGCGCTAGAAGAGGAATATCAATTAATCCTCAAGCAAATAAAGGAAGTGAAGCAATGAAAGAATTTAAATTAAATTGGAGTAGACGAAGCAATTTAAAATAAACAAATATTACTGCCAAAGCTAAAGGACTAATTAACCCAAAGTTAATAATCCAAATAAATTTAGATACTTTAATTTAGTAATATTTTCTACGGAATAGGGTAAGGATTCTCATAGAAGGCATTTAGAATGTCTTGCTTAATTCACCTAAAGGAGTGAGAATCAAGTATGGCTAAAGTATTAATTCCCTATTATAGTGCCTATGGACATATCTACGAAATGGTGAAAGCGGCAGCGGATGGGGCACGAAGAGTAGAGGGAACAGAGGTCAAGATTGTAAAGGTAGCTGAATTTGAACAGGTTAGAAAGATCATGTCTAGTCAGGAGTATTATGTGCAGGCACAGGAAGCACAAGAGAATATGCCTGAAGCGACACATGATGATTTAGAATGGGCGGATGGCATACTATGGGGAATTCCAACTCGCTATGGATCAATGCCAGCTCAAATGAAGCAATATCTAGATTCTGCGGGAGGGCTATGGGCTCAAGGAAAGCTAGAGGGAAAGGCTACGGCTATTATCACTAGTACGGGCTCTATTCACGGGGGACAAGAAACTACGGTTATTACATCGTTAGTTCCATTGCTTCACTTCGGAATGATCTTTGTCGGATTGCCTTACGGGGAAAATCCAGAACAGCTAACGACAGACGGTATCGGGGGCTCCCCTTATGGAGCAGCAACGGTAGCTGGTCCTTCGGGTGAGGAGCAGCCTAAGGAAGCGGAGCTTGTGATGGCGGGAAGGCTAGGCGAACGTCTTGCTAAGGTAGCTAAAGCATTAGCTAATGTAACTTGATTTGACATGAAAAAAGCTAGGGAGAAAGCCTCCCTAGCTTCTTAATTAGACGTTGATTTTCCAGGAGTGTGAGGCTCAGTCTCCGTGGTGATTGGATTGTCTTCATCAATCAAACCATTATCCTCCGTAACCTGTCCACCGCCTAAACCTTCATTCACTTTGCGATCAATATCCATATAATACTTGTCACGGCCTTCATGTGTTTCATCTGGCAATGCTTTTTTCTTTTCCTTCATCCTTAACACATCCTTTCATCAAGCTTATTCTCAATATCTTAAGAGCATAAACTATACATAGTATGTGTAAGAGTAAGTCATTTCATTTAGAAAAGAAAAAGCCTGACAGAGTAGCTTGATATGCTCCTCTGTACAATAGGCATTTTATAAAACTTACCTGCCTGCACAAGAGAAATAAATCATTACTCCCAAGGCTTATTTGTTGTTAAGAAGCTCGCTAGCTTCTTACTTTCTTCTCTTCTTTGCTTTCTTTGCTGAGCTCTGAAAGCTGCTGTCTCATGCAGCTTCTTCTCTTCATCCGTTTCAGGAATCACGGCAGGGACAGGAACAATGTTCCTGTTCTCATCAAGAGCAACGAAGGTTAGGAAGGAGGTTGCAGCAATTAACCTTTCACCGGATAATAAATGCTCCGCTATGACCTTAACAAATACCTCCATTGAGCTTTTACCAGTATGAGTCACATAGGCCTCTAAGCAAACGGAATGTCCTGGACGAATTGGATGCAGGAAATCCACTGAATCTGTTGAGGCTGTGACTACCTGTGTACGGCAATGTCTCATAGCTGCAATAGAAGCAATATCATCAATATTGGACATTAGCTTCCCGCCAAACATTGTTTGATGGTTATTTGTGTCACTTGGCATGACATGGCTAGTTCTTACACAGCGTGATTCTCTACAGTACTTTACAGTCATGGAATTCTCCTTTTTTGTTCTACTCCGTTACATCCAACGATCTCCCCATTGTTGAATCGATTGAATAACTGGCTCCAAATCCTTTCCTTGATCCGTCAGCTCATATTCAATTCTTACTGGAGTTTCTGGATATACATGACGGACTAGAATACCACAGCCTTCAAGCTCCTTCATCCGCTCTGTTAGGATGCGGTCACTCATCTCTGGTATTTGGCTTTTAATATCTTTAAAGCGTTTAGAACCATCTAGGAGTACATGTATAATTAAGCCGGTCCATTTCTTACCTAAAATGTCCATTGCAGATTCATACTTGGGACACATTTTTGAAAAGTCCATGTTTCTTCACCTCTATATCCATTATTTTAGCATAAAACTGCCGTAATTCAATTGGGAAGGTTGGAAGAATCATGTATAATGAAACTCAGGTTTATAAAAATTAGGGGAATGTGTCTATTTTTTCGACTAAATGATTCCATTAGGAGTGTACACAGTGATCATCATTTTAGTAGTATCCGTTTTTTTAATGCTTGTGGTGCTTGGGTTAACAGTTTGGGCTATTTCAAGTGGCTATAAACATGAGGGGAAGAAAAATGGAGATTTTGACTTAGAGCAGTTTAAGCAGCCCCTCAATGAGGAATTTAGGGTAAAGGATCAGGACGAAGAAGAAATACAACAAGAAAAAGCTGATTAATATAAAGATAAGTAAAATCTTAATTAGAAAAAGCTGATAAATATAAAGCTGAGTAAGAAAATCTGGAACAAGAGAAGGATGATAAATATAAAAGCTGAGTAAGAAAAAACTATTGGTATAGAGAACATAGGTAATGAAGCAAGATAAAAATGCAGAAAAGGAGGAGGATAAATAGAATGGACTCGATTACTCATACATTATTTGGTCTAACGATATACGGAGCAATAGATAAAGAAGAGATGGAAAAAACAACGAAAAGAGCCTTTCTATTTACAGCTGTAGTAGGAAGTCTGATCCCCGATAGTGATGTTGTATCTCAGCTTTGGGATACCGAAGGCTTATATCAAATGTGGCACAGGGGAATCACTCACTCCTTGTTTATGGTTCCAATTTGGGCCTTACTGCTCTGGCTAGTCTGTAGGTTTCTGTTTAAGGTAAAGGATCCAAGGATTTTTTACATAGGCTTACTCAGTGTATTTATCCACTGTACAAGCGATTTATTTAATGCTTGGGGAACCGGTTATCTTGAGCCTTTCTCAGATTTACGAGTTACCTTTGGAACAATCCCCATTGTGGATCTCACTTTTTGGGCGATCATGCTGCTTAGCTTCTTATTTGTTCGTTTGAAAAAGAAGTTGCCTTTTACTAAGCATAAGCAAATTAGATCCCATTTTGTTTACAGAGCTGCATGGCTGCTTATGATTTTACATATTATTGTTCAGTCTACTCAGGGGTATACCATCTACCAGCAAACGGCATCAAGCTATGAAGAGCACACACTTTCAGCTACGTTTGTACCATGGAACTTTACCGTCATCGGGAAAAAAGGCGAAACGGTTGAGCTTAGTCACGCAAACTTGTGGAATGGACTAACTTTACAAGAAACATTACCTTCTGCTGAGGGGACGGATTTAGAGGAGCTTTTTGCTGAGCGTCCAGAAGCAAAGACACTCTATCAGTGGTCCCCATTTGTCGTTATCGTGGATGATGATCAGCTACTTGGTATTTATGATCCTAGATTTTATCGGAATGGTCAGTCCTTTTTGTTTGAATACATCGAAAAAGGCTTCTAAGCATCATAGTTGCTATGTATTTTTGAGCTACTTCTATGTCATATTAAAGGAGTGGGGCATCGATGTGGACTTTGTTAATGATTCTAATGATCTTAGGTATTTGCACAATCATAGGATATTTGAAGGAACAGTCTAAGCAAAATAAACAGATTATCCAATTGCTTGAGGACATTAAAAATAAGGAGTGAACCTTAGTATAAGTGAATTCCATTAATAAAGAGTGAACTCACTAAAAAGTGAACCCCCTGTGAAGAACTCAATTAGATATTATCTTAAAATAATTAAATAATGTAATAAAAAGCATAAGTAATTAATCTAAATAAGCTTATCCAACAATGATATGTCATGGGACTAAAGCTTAAAATATAGCTTGGTAAAAAGAGAACTCTTTTTGCCAAGCTTTTTGTTTGAATACTTCCTGATAAACTTTTTATTTATAAAGGATATTTTATAGCAAATACCTCAAATACCTCGGTAAAATTCCTGAGTTTTTATGTAAGAGATATTTATTCATTTAAAAAATTATTTCAAAATTTCTATATACAAAACAGAGTTAGCATAGTACAATATCATTAGTTCCATTAAATGAAACTAAGTTCCTTTTTATGAAACTTATAAAACTAATTTAGTTTAAACGTTTGTAGAGGAGCAACCTTACTGAGAAGGAAAGTAGAAGGTAGGAAGTAAAAAAGTAAAAAGAGTTCTAAAGACTAAAAAGAGTAGAACTCGGGAAAACGGTGGTAAGAAAATAACAATAATGAAGAGAAAGGAGTAAAAAGATGATAGAGCTACTTCGATTTAATCACATTAACGTTTGTGTACCACCTGAAAAGGAGGAGGAAGCTAGACAATTTTATGTAGAAACGATGGGCTGGAAGGAGATTCCGAAGCCAGAGGTGCTAAGGGATGGAGGAGGCTTTTGGGTTCAGGCAGGAGCGATAGAATGGCATGTGAGCCTTGAGTCAGGCAGTAAGCCATCTAGACGTCATGTTGCTTTTGAAGTTCAGTCTATTGAAGAGGCAAGAGAATACTTAGATAAGAGGGGAATTAGAATTAAAGAGGAAAAACAATTTCCTGGATTCATACGCTTTTCATTCTTTGACCCTTTTGACAATCGAATTGAACTAATGGAACGGCTCTAACACAGATCCTTAGTATCAAAAAGACCAGCATTAAAATAATAAATACTAACAAATTAAAAGAACTTAAAAGAACTTAGAAAGCAAGAGAACTAAGAGAGAGCAGGAGAACTTAGAAGACAAATAAGTAAGAAAGCAAGAATATGTAGAACCTGGAGAAATAAGAGCAAGAACTAAGAAAGTAAGAACTAAGGAAGCAAAAAATAGAAATAAGAAGAGGAAGCAAAGGAGAGTGCTAGTATGAAGGAATTGAAGCCAGATGTGTTAAAGAGTAAAGAAGCAGTAGTTGCTCAGTTTGGAAAAAATGCCAGCCAATACGTAACAAGTGCGAACCACGCCAAGGGAGCTGACCTTCAGGACTTGGTTCAAGCTATCCAATATAATGAAGGCATGAAAGCGTTAGATGTAGCAACAGGGGGTGGACATGTAGCGAACGCACTAGCAACACACGTTCAGGAAGTGACTGCCCTAGATTTGACACCAGAAATACTACAGCAGGCTGAAGCATTTATTCAAAAAAACAATCATCAAAACGTTACCTTTGTTCAAGGTGACGCAGAACAACTCCCATTTGCTGATGAGAGCTTTGATTTAGTTACTTGTCGAATCGCTGCTCACCATTTTCCTAACGTTCCTCATTTTGTGCAGGAGGTCTACCGTGTTTTAAAGAAGGGTGGTCAGTTTGCCTTAATTGATAATATTTCGCCTGAAGATGATCTACTTGACAGCTTCTACAATATAGTCGAAAAGAAGAGAGATTACAGTCATTTTCGTGCTTTAAAGAAAACAGAATGGATCAGCTTAGTAGAAAAGAGCGGCTTCTACTCGAGTTTTATGAAGACCTATGAAAAGAAATTCAAATTCAAAGAGTGGACGGAGAGGATGCAGCTTCCTCTAGATGAGAAGGAAGCTTTAAACCAATATATGCTGGAGCAAAGTGAACAAACGAAAGAGTATTTTAAACTAGTGGAAGAGGATGGTTCAGTACAAAGTTTTGTGGGAAGTTCCATTCTTCTGCATATGTATAAACGTTAGAATGAATATTGGAGAATGAACAGGTATAGGGGAATTAAGGTATAGAAGAATATTGCAAAAAAAAGCTATTACCATAAAAAACATAAAAACGGCATGACAGATAAGATCCTGTCGTGCCGTTGTTCAAATCATTTGGTTGTAAGCGATATGGGATCTCTTCTTATGACATATTAAAAGTCTCCTGAAGGGACCACAAAAAAACATTTATTATATGGGCTGAGTACATCGCTGATTAAATGCTAAATTTTGAGCCTAAATCTTTTTGAAACGATCCTTCAAGCGTTTTACAGCTGGATTATCCTCAGGGTTGTATTTCCTCTGCGCTATTTTCTTCGCTAGTTCTTTGAGATTGCTCGCTTCATTTGATATAGGCTGCTGCTTATTTAATTTTATTCCATCGTTATTAGATTTCTTTGTCATCTTTTTAAACAACTTCTTTACTAATAAATTGAATTTCATTCTTTTAAAGGACAAGGAAACTCACCTCTGCTGTCTGACATCACTGGAGTGGCTTCACTTGTATAATACCCTATTCAAAAGGGAAGTAAGCTTCCGTTAAGGATGCTTACTTATACTGTGTACATAGCTTATGTAATTTATCATATGCGAAAGAAAACATTGTCGTGCCGTAAAGGTAAATCTAGTAGGAGTATAAGATAATTATGAAAAAGTGCTTAGATGCTCTTAAAACGTTGTTCTAATCTCTTAATAGCAGGATTGTCGTCCGTTGGATATTTTCGTTGAGCTAGCTTTTTTGCCAGGACCTTCAGATCATCCGTCTCTCGTTCCCCTGAGCTGGTTAATTTCACACAGGGATAATCGATCTCATTCTTCTTTCTAGACAATACCTTCTTCCCTCCCTAGACATATAGGCTCATTGTAACATAAGTAGCAAAAAAGAAACAATGAGCTATAGGTTCATACAATAAACATTTTAGCTGCAACAAAACTACATTGTACACCGCACACTTTTTTTCAGTGTACGGTGCATCTGTATAATGGATGTTAGATTAACACTAAGGAGTGAGTTTGTTATTATATTTCTTTGGTGTTAGAAACGCTATCTACAGCTAATGTATGAGTGACTATATAGCTGTTTTGCTTAACACTCTCTTTAATATACAGCTCAATAATGTTCTTGAGGATTTGAAATTGCTTTTCAGTAAGAGAATTAAATTCTATCTCATAACTACTCAAATAGATGACGTAATATACCTCATAATCATTTAAAAAAGAAAACGGTGTTATGAACGTGTGAATATCATCGTGATACCATCTTTGAACCTGCTTTGTTTGAATAACGTGATCAATATCCTCCTTTAGGTATTGTGGTAGCTTGATATATTGCTCATAATCAGCCACTGAAATTTCATGATTGTGAATCGTCAGTACACCATAACGAATAGTACCATTTAAAGGACTTTCACGGTAAAGAATACAGTAGGACTCTAGAATTTCCTCAAGGGCATGCTTCCCATTAAAAACATGCTCCTGAAGGTTTAGATGCTGCCGGATTATGTCATAGGTTAGATCAGAAGTGAATATTTCCATCGTATCCATTCTTAGATTTTCCATTAGATAAAGATAATCAAGCTCTTCCTTCGCTTCTTTTTCTGCTTTTTCCTTTATAGCTGCCTTTGCTTCGAATCCAAATATTTTAATTTGCTCCCATTTAAAGAAGGGTGATCGAACAATAAAGGAAATAATAGATAGGAGGAAGGCGAACACACTAAAAGCAATGAGCTGCTGGATCACAGGGTTAGAGTATATAAAGCTTTGAAGATCCTCAAAGGAGCTGATCGTTCGGAACTGTGAAAAATGCTCTAAATTCGCTAGGAATAGGTAGGCTCCATAAACAAACACCACAAATACAACGAAGGCGCTGAAGAAATCCTTCATTTTTTGTCTGTTTTTTACAAATAATTGATGCTCGTCTAACCATCTAGAAAGTCCTGCACCAAGAAAAACCCCAATTAACCCCCCTAAAACGAACCAGTACATATTGTAACCTCTTCCAATTGTACCTTTCTATTTGTGTAACTCTTCGTCATCGTCATAATGAATTCCTCTTAGTTCTATAATAATTTTTATGCAAGTTGAAATATATGGCATTCCCTTCCTTTAATGCATTATATTAAGAAAGTGGGCATGCTATGACAACTTTAGGCAAACATTTGATCGGATACTTGTACGGAAGTAAAAAGATACAAAAAAGCTGACTTCACGAAGTCAGCTTGTATATTAAAGAATTAGAGAGAACCTTCTTTTATTTATAGCATTGATCTAGTATAGGAAGCACAGGACTAGCTATTTTTTGATGGGCTAAAGTTTGATTGGCTATGGAATTTTAGATCTGGATATCGTTCTTGTGCCCATCTTAGACTATACTCATTTTCGAAGAGCATAACATGCCTTCCTTGCTTATCCTTCACTGGCTTCGCATTAGAGGCTTGGAACAGAGCAGGCTTATAGGAATCTCCTTCAATCCAACGCGCAAGCTGATAAGGAAGCCTTTGCAGAGTCATATCTACACCGTATTCATGCTGCATACGGTACTCAAAAACCTCAAATTGTAATTCACCAACCACTCCTAGAATCATCTCATCTAGTCCAGAAGTACTCTCAAAGAATTGAACCGTACCTTCCTCTGTCAACTGCTGCAAGCCTTTAAGGAAATGCTTCTTTTTTAAAGCGTTTTTAATGGATACTCTTGAGAAATGCTCTGGAGAGAATAAAGGCATTTCACTGTAGGTAAACTCTTTGCCGCCGCAGAGCGTATCCCCAATCTGAAAAATACCTGGATCAAATAAGCCAATAATATCCCCAGCGTAAGCCTCCTGAATAATATTCCTTTCTTGGGCTAAAAACTGCTGAGGCTGAGAAAGCTTAATGGATTTTTTCATTCTAGGATGCTTTACACTCATGCCACGTTCAAATTTACCAGAGCAAATCCGCAGAAACGCTATACGATCTCGGTGTGCGGGGTTCATATTCGCTTGAATCTTAAAAATGAATCCAGAGAAATCCTTGTTAGATGGGTCAACGTAGCCTTCACTACTCACTCGACCAACCGGAGCTGGAGCCATAAAAAGGAAATGCTCTAAGAAGCTCTGCACACCAAAGTTGGATATGGCACTACCAAAGAATGTTGGCGTTAAATCACCGTTGAGGATTTTTTCCTCGTCATAGGGATCACCCGCTACATCAAGCAAGCTAACTTCCTCTACTAGGCGCTGATGGGCAGCTTCACCTAATAGCTCTGTTAAGTCTGCTCCTTCTATGTCAGAGACAGGATAAATTTTTACTTTATTCGGATTAGAGGCATCATAAATTTCGACATGCTGATGCTTACGATCGTAAATCCCTTGAAAATCACTCCCTGATCCTATCGGCCAGTTCATTGGATAGGAGCGCATCCCGAGGATCTCTTCTAGCTCCTCCAATAGATCAAACGGATCTCTGGTTTCCCGATCCATTTTGTTAATCATGGTGAATATAGGTATCCCTCGCTGGCTACAAACCTCGAATAGCTTTTTCGTTTGAGCCTCTACACCCTTTGCTCCATCAATTAACATCACGGCACTATCTGCTGCTGTTAACGTACGGTACGTATCCTCAGAGAAGTCCTCATGTCCAGGTGTATCTAAGATGTTGATACGATAATCGTTATAATCGAATTCCATCACACTTGATGTAACAGAGATTCCACGTTGTTTTTCAATTTCCATCCAATCTGACGTAGCAAATTTTGAGTTCTTTTTTCCTTTAACCATTCCAGCTTCACGAATAGCTCCACCAAATAATAGAAGCTTTTCTGTTAATGTCGTTTTCCCTGCGTCAGGGTGAGAGATAATCGCTAGTGTTTTTCGTTTAGAAACCTGATCTATAATTGAGCTCACTTTGTTAATTCCTTTCTTTTGTTAAATCCATTATTATGAAAAGTGACTGTAACCCTAACAGCTATCACTCTATAAACTAAATAGATAAGTGTATTGGATCTTATCTAAAATCATCTATGTAACTTGTCACATGGGTTAATTTCTCCAATCTGTTGTGATCTATTGTTTAGTTTACCACATCCGTAACATTCTCCAAACAAGAAAGTGCAATCATAAACCTTACAAGAAATGAGGGGGAGGAATATGGCCGTTCAAATTATGGATGATGATGATGGATTTATGGGTAGTGCATACATTCAGCACACGAACTGGGACCTAAAAGAAGGATTTGTACAGCAGATTACGGTTACTCCTAATCAACTTCCAACCATGGCTGTGTATCCGTGGAATCCATATACTGATCCAGCCTTTTTCAAGTACTTTCCACAGATAGCCTACCCCTTTTTGTACCCAATGCAGCCAGCTTATACCTATCCTCACCCTAAAGTCTTTCCTCCTCCTAAATATAACTGTTAAGTGGAATGTGGAGTATGTGGTTGATGCTTATCCATCACATTTTGATCTGGCATTCCATCCTGTTTCATTTCCTGCTCCATATCCTGGAGTTGAACCTCTTCACCGTCTGTTTCCGTAAGCCATTTCTTAATTTCTTCTGGATCACTAAGCGCCGTCATACCAATATTAAGAGTTCCTTTTAGCTCCCTTACCGTTAGCTCTTGAATTTTATAGTTAATATTCTCAATATGGATCGGTTTTAGTTGCTCTATTTTTCCTCTAAGTTCTTCATTCTCTTGCTCTAGACGCTGTACCTTTTCCTCTAGAATCCTGAAAAAGTCAGGATACTGATAATACATAGCAACCACCCCTTTTGATTTATGCACTCATTCGATCTGGGCTCATATGATAGGATATGTACTCTTACACGGGGAGGTTCTTGTATGAATCAAAATCCTACGGACTTTTACAAATGGCAATCGATGGCCAAGGACTTATTAGGAAATGAGTTTTTCCATGATTTTTTTAAGCAGGTTAAAAAAGATAGCCCAGCGTACAATATCTATAAAAGCTCCTCGGAAATCATTGTTTTAATCAATCTACCTTATGTGCGGGATCTTTCTCAAATAAAGCTGACTGTTAGAGATCAGGAGCTGCAGGTGAAAGGTAAAATTGACCTAGGCTTCGATCATTTAGAAAATGTGCAAAGTGAGATTTTTTCAGGGATGTTCGAAGCGGTTATTCCATTACCTGTAGTTGTCAATACGAAGCGAGTCAATGCCAATTACCAGCGGGGAATTCTTTCAGTTCAGCTGTTTCCTAAGATAAAGAAGGAGGGCTCTCCTGTGCATATTGGTGAAAAGTGAGTGGGGTTGTCCCAAAAGTCATCCTAAATGACGCTGGGAGTCCTCTTTACATAAAATAAAAAAGCATGCTTGAGCAAGATGCTGAGCATGCTTTTTTTCTTGCGACCCATGATTATAAAATGTAGTGTTAGAGCTGCTTCTGTGGTTGATCAATGAAATCAGGATCAAAGACCAAATTGAAGTTTCCATTCGTTGCTGGACGCACTAAGGCATTACCAATAATAGATTGACTTCCAACGGACTTAGAACTTGAAGAAAATCCTTTGCCAATCACATTTCCAACGTTTACTGAGCCATTACTTGAAGCATTAATGACCTCAATATTAAAAATCTGATTAAGATGTGTATAAAAAAGCATAATTTATCCCCTTTCAATTAGAACTTTCAGGCTATTCTTTGCAATTCAAACCATTAAGGAACACCACCTATATCGCCGACTCCACCTACATCCACTTCGCCAACTCCTCCGACTCCTACATCACCTATCCCGCCAACATCACCAACCTCTCCAGGGGTAACTGGAGGGGCACTGGGAACAACCCCCTCACTAGGAATACTAGGTCCTCCTGGAGGTAGAAGCTCGGCAGGAGGAATATGAGGAACCTCTGCTCCACCAGGTGCTGTGGCTGGAAGGGTAGGGATACTGGAAATGGAGGACCTATTATCACTTAAAATCGTTCTACCTATATTTAGAGACCCAAGGTTTGTGATGGATTCAATACATAAATTCGTAATGCAAATCTTTAACATGAAACACACCCTTTCTTAAGTGATAGGATTATAATTGTTTTTGTGGCTGATCAATTAAGTCAGGGTCAGAAACAATATTTTTATCAAAGTTGGTAGAAGGACTGTTGATAGAGTCCCCGATGACAGTTTGCCCCCCAACAGATTTTGAGTCGGCCTTGTTTCCCTTAAGAATCGTATTACCAAAATTAATCGAACCATTACTGGAAACGTTGTTAACCCTGAAATTGAAGATATTATTAATATGAGGCATGACATCACCCTTTGGGAGCGTTTGGTTTATATATATGTATTAAAACAGCCTTGTGACACATTTACCCTGTCTTTTAGCCTACATTAGCAAATGGTATGAAATATTGCTTTAGCCAAACCCTTCCCTAGTTATTCGCATATACTACAAAAAGTTCGTTTTGCCTAGGACAAATGAGGATTTCCTCAGAGGGTAATTATAAAGGTCAATTTTGAAGGTGAATAGGGAGGGAATAGAGTGGTACATTCATTATATGAAGCATGTTATTCCTGTTTGGGGAAGAATGTAGTGCTACAAGTGATAGATGGCCGGGAGCTACGCGGTGTAGTGAATCATGTGACCGATGAACATATTGTTTTAAGTCCAATGATCGGTGGAGATGTTTTTGGAGTACAGGATTCACAAGCAGGATCACATTCAATAGTAGAAAATAATGAGATTGGAGAGCCTGAGAGGGGCTTTTTTAATCCTTATATAGTCCCTTTAGCAGCTATTGCAGGCTTAGCCGTAGTGGGCACAGCCCCTTTTTGGGGAGGTGGTGGATTTGGAGGTGGCTATGCAGGTTACGGAAAGCCTTTTTATGGTGGGTATGGCAGGCCAGGCTTCGGGTACCCAGCAGGTTACGGATACCCTCCAAGCTATGGAGCTGGATATGGGGGAGCAGGTGGCTTTTTCTGGTGAGGAAGTTAAATAGATAATTAAAGCTGTTGTGGAGAACATCTACTCAATGTTAATGTTCTCCATTTTCCGTTGAGTTCGAGGGAAGCTAATTTTTAGCAAACCATTGATGAACTTAGCAGAGACTTTATTTTCATTCACAGCTTCTGGTAGACGAACCGTTCTTTCAAAAGGACCATAGTGTCTCTCAGAAGAAATACTTTCCATATCTGATGTTAAGGGGTGTACAATACCCTTAATTTGAAGTAGATCATGGGCAACCCCTAATTGCACATCTTCTTTATGTACTCCTGGTAGTTCAATTAATATGGTAAGCTCATAGTCATTCCTAAATAGATCGATTCGGGGAAAGAGTGGCTTTGTCCTCTGGGAATGGTCATTATTTCTAGTCTCTCGAGCAGGATAACTGGACATATTAGGCTGTTGATCATGGTTTTGATTTGGTCCAAAAGCGAATTGATCTAATAGCTTTTTTGGATAATCACTACCAAACACTCCATTCCAGAAATCGCTCCCTTGGAATTGATCAGCAACATCTATCCAATGCTTTAATTTGTCTTTATCCATTGATCTCATCTCCTCCTCCAAGGATTTCTTACATAAATCCCTTGCCGGCCTCATATTGTAGTCATAGAGAGGAGGAAAGGGCGTGAGAACACCTTCTATATCTATTAATATTTTTATGATCAAAATTAATTCCTTTGAAAATGCGTCGGCAGTAAATATTGGTCAAAATCTATTAGCAGAATGGACGAATTCTGATAAGAAAAATCAAGGATATGGTCAAAATTTTGGGGATGATGGTGCTTTCCTGAATAATCGTAGCTTCGTAGATGACAAGGATGCTTTCGATTCAAATAACCACTTCCCTTCACGTGAACTATCATATTAAAAACAATCCAACATTCGGTAGGAGGGAGGTAATGATATGCAATTTGCCCCTATGGCTGTAAACTTGTTAGCTTTTAAAGCCAATACGGTAGATAGAGGATCATCAATTACATTAGGTCCATATCAACAAATTGACTATTTTCTTTCTAATAAGCAAAACCAAGGATTCGGGGAGGAGAACGGAGACTTTGGTGCTTTGTTTGTTCCTCTAAGCATTATATCAGATCCGGACGTCTCGGATTCTAATTCTGCTAAAACTAGTATTATCTAAGGGCTAGATTAAATTTGGGTAAAGCTTTTTCGTGATTACTCTTCCTTGCCTTTGATGGAGTATCGAGGAGGGAAATTTGAAGTAGACCTATTCAAAGAATCACTGGTGTGATCATTCTTGATCAATGAATTAGGAGATTCATTCCCTTCTTCTGTATTATTAGACTCAGCTGAAGTAGTGTTTGTTTTTATGTGCTTAGCAGTGGTATTGGCCTCACCATAGTTCGCACCTATGTTTAGCTTACCTTGTAATTCTTTAATACCTAACGCACCAAAATTATTACTTAGCTCAAATTTATCAATACTTATTTTTTCAATGTGTAATTTTTCTACAATGATTGGGGGTGAGATTTGTTCTGCTTGAGAGTGAACTGACGTATTTTCCTCATGATGATTGGGTTGGTCGAGCATAAGGAGCTTCTGCTCAAGATCATAAATATGCTGCTCTAGTTTATCTATTTTGTTTATGGCTTCTTTTACTTTTTTTTTCTGATTGATCCCTGAGAAAAATTCTGATAGCTTCATGGTCGTCCCCCTTAGTGCTTATTAGCTTTCTAGACAGCTATCATTAATAATCAAGCTCTTTTTATATGTATCTGGCTGCAATTAAAAATATGCAGGGATTTGTCCATCTTTTCAGAAAAGTAGTGTAGAAATGGAGGAGAATCCTTGACTAAAGGAGTAGATTTTGAACCAACAAATTGTCAAATAGGGATGTGCAAGGTTAATTCGTTGGGAATAGGATCAAGCTTCAGGGTAGGGCAAACTTGTGTGAAAAATTTTAACCATTGCCTTAAGCGAAACAATGGGTTTGGGGAAGATTTAGGAGATCGAACTATTCTGCTTAACCCTATTCAATTGATTGATGATGCTGATGTCTTTGATCTAAATACAGGTAGATACAGACTAAAGAAGTGAATAATGTACAGGAGCAGGGCGAATTTCAAAAGCTGACATCAACCATAGGGGATATGATTGATGTCAGTTTTTATTTTTCTCATTCTCTACTTGATATGGAGCATTTCCTTTTAAAGGGTAGAACGAACTGATTTTGTGAATATACAGGTAAAGTAGGTATATAACAAGTCAAAAGTGACTCTTGCACACATTTATACTCTACAAAACATATAACGAATATTTTACAGCACATGTTTTTCTCGTTATAATAGCTCTAAACTTATGTTTGTTAGAAGGATATGGGGTGTAGGATGGAACAAAGCTTAAATACTAGATCAATGATTTTCACATTATACGGAGATTATATCCATCATTATGGTGGTGAGATTTGGATAGGTAGTCTGATTAGGCTCATGGAGGAGTTTGGACACAACGCTCAGGCGATTCGTGCAGCTATCTCTCGTATGAGTAAGCAAGGGTGGGTAGAGGCTAGAAAGGAAGGAAACAAAAGCTATTACTATCTTACAGAGATAGGGAAGAAGCGAATGGATGAAGCGGCACAAAGAATTTTTAAGCTGCAAGCTCAGCCATGGGACGGTAAGTGGAGAATGCTTATTTACTCTATTCCAGAGGAAAAAAGAGCGATACGTGACGAACTGAGGAAAGAACTGATTTGGAGTGGCTTTGGCTCTTTGACATTCAGCTGCTATATTTCTCCCAATCCTCTGGAGCAGCAGGTACAGGATTTAATTAAAAGGTACCAGGTTGAGGAGTACGTAGATTTCTTTATTTCAAGCTATGAGGGCCCACATCAGGGACAGGATGTCGTAGCTAGATGCTGGAACCTTGAGGAGATTAATTCAAAATATCAGAGCTTTATTGAGCTGTATAGTAAAAAATATATTGTTGATCGGAACAAAATTGAAAAAGGAGATATGCAGGATGGGGATTGCTTTGTCGAGCGAACAAAGCTGATTCACGAGTATCGAAAATTTCTGTTTGTTGATCCTGGCTTACCTGAAGTTCTCTTACCTAAGGATTGGCTAGGAGATCATGCAGCCGCTTTGTTCAGGGATTATTATAAGGTGCTAGCGGAGCCAGCCAGCCGTTTTTTTGAGAGTGTCTACCAAGAGGGGAATGACGCTGCTCGAAGCGAGCTGTATAATGTTTTTGAACATCCATACATGGTACAGCAGCAAGGTAGAGATGAGTAGGAGGGGAGAGAGATGGAAGAAGTAAGCCCGTACACTGTTCAAGATTTATTAGATGTTGTTCATGGGGACAAGCATCCACCAAATTGTGATTTGACAATGAAAGTAAAAGCTTATTTTGCAAAGGATGGTTTAGCTAAGGGAATTTGGACAGTGCATCCAGAATTTCTCAATGGACATGGAGTAGCGATGGGAGGTTTTGTTTCTGCGGCGGCAGATATTATGATGGCTTATGCGATGGCGTCTAAGCTGGGAGAGAAGCAGGGCTTCTCAAGTATTACATTACAGGCGACATACCACCGACCTATAGCTCTTGGTACGGTAGAGATAGAAGCTAGGGTAGAGAGGCTAGGGAAATCTGTGGCTTATGTAGAAGCTACGCTAAGTCAAAACAATAAGAGGGCGGCAACACTAACATCATCTATCATGGTCGTAAACTAGGCTTTTAAAGAAGAAAATTCTTTAAAGGCTTTTTAATTTATTATCTGAATTTACAAGTTTAAAGGTAGATAGTATAAGAAAAGCTTGTATTGAAGTCCTCTCGAAGAAGTCGTTTAGTCCATCATTAGAGGAAGCTTTTCATGCCGTCAGAAAGTATAAAATTTGATGAAAACATGGTATCAAATTTTATACTTTCTTTATACGTTAAGAAAAACTAAGGCTTTCGCCACATCTTGGCGACAAGCCAAATTTTTCTAATGAAACCGTTTACAAATTATATAACACTATAATATAATGGCGTTGATAAAACGTAATACATGAATAGTGTTTCAGCATAGAGTGTAGGGAAGGGAGGTTTTATACGTTATGGAAGTGTATGTAGACAGCTTAAGTGAGGAACAGAAGCATGCTGCGTTTTTAGAGCGTATTGATCGTGGAGAGAAAATTGAAGCGGATGATTGGATGCCGGAGGATTACCGAGAGCAACTCGTTCGTCTAATTTCTATGCATGGCATAAGTGAAATTATGGGGGCACTTCCTGAGAAGGAATGGGTTCCAAAGGCACCTACCCTGCACCGTAAGCTAGCGATTATGGCTAAGGTACAGGATGAAATGGGGCATGGTCAGCTGCTGCTTCGAGTGGCTGAGGATTTGATGACTTATTGGGGGAAGGATCGAGATGATATCTACCGCGACCTAATCTCAGGTAAGCTGAAATTTCACAACGTTTTTCATATGACAGCGCCTACTTGGGCCGATGCAGGTATTATCGCATGGCTTGTAGACGGAGCGGCTATCATCACACAGAAAATGCTCCTAGATACGTCCTATGGTCCCTATGGTCGCGTCCTTCAGAGGATTTGCGCAGAAGAGGTTTTTCACATGCAACATGGGGAAAGCATTATCCTAAGCTTAGCGGAGGGCACAGAAAAGCAGCGCCAGTCCCTGCAGGAAGCACTCGATCGTTGGTGGTCGGGGCTATTAATGTTTTTTGGTCCACCAGAGGGAAATCAGATATCTAAGCACCAGCAAAAAAACCTGCGCTACAAGATTAGAGCGGCAACAAATGAAGAAATGAGACAAATGTTCTTATCTAAATACATTCCACGAATATGGTCCCTAGGCTTATCTATACCTGATGACACATTACGATTTGATGAAGAGAACCAGGAATGGTGCTATAAACAGCCTGATTGGGAGGAATTTAAGAAGATTGTGAGCAATCAAGGTCCAAAATCACAAGAGAGGCTTGGATTAAGAAAGGAAAGCTATGAAAATGGCGCATGGGTAAGAGAGCTCCTAGCAGCTCGTACCCTAGCTGCCGACTCCGTAGTGTGACATTCATAAGAAGGAGGCTCAGAAAAGGCGTATGGAAGAAGCTCGTCAGAATACTAGCCAGCAGTCTCAGCAAGGAGAAAGCAAGATGAACTATCCTATCTATGAGGTTTTTATTCAGAGGGATGCTAATACAGCATTTGTTCATCAAGGTAGCTTATTAGCACCAAATGAACAGGTAGCTTTGTTTCTAGCAAAAGAGAATTTTACAAGAAGACAGCCCTGCTACAATTTATGGGTTGTTGAGAGAAAACATATTGCTCAGCCATCACCAAACGAGAGAAAGGCCTTAGAAAAGCTAGAGGATAAACAGTACCGTGAAACAAAGGGCTATGGCTATTTAAAGAAAAAATGGCGTAAATATGACCAGGAGCAATTAACAGAAAAGAACTTATTGTAAGTACGTGTATGTAAAAAGGGGGATTAACGTTGTGTTACAAATAGGATCGGCAGAGGAAGCTAAGCAGAATCAAGAATATAGAGCAGCGTTAGTGGCTCTATTATTTCAGCTAGCCGATGATAACTTTCTGGTTGGTTATCGTGGCTCGGAATGGCTCGGGCTGGCCCCTCATTTAGAGGCTGATGTAGCCTTTAGTTCCATAGCACAGGATCATATGGGGCATGCTGCACTATTCTATCAGCTTTTGGAGGAGCTAGGTGAAGGAAAAGCAGATGATTTAGCTCATTTGCGAGAAGCTAGCTCCTTTCAAAATGCTAGATTGGTGGAGCGCTCCAATGGAAAAGGGGACTATATGGAGCATCCTCAGTATGATTGGTGCTATTCGGTGGTTAGACAATATATATTTGACCTATTTGAGCAGATGAGGATGAATGCGTTACAGCATTCTACTTACCTGCCACTAGCCCAAGCAGCAACTAAGATATCTAGAGAGAAGTATTACCATGTCCTGCATGGAGAAACATGGTTTAAAGAAATGGCTACAACAACAGATGAGGCGCGCTACAGACTTCTTATCGCCCTAGATAAAGTTTGGTCTGATATAGGTGAGCTTTTCTCGTGGGGACCGCAAGCAGCTAGCATTTGTCAGCACGGATTACTTGACGATGAACAGTTGTTACTTAACACGTTTACTAACCAGATGAGTAATATATTTGATGTCGTTCAGATTCCGTGGCCAGGGGATTTACAGCTGAAAGGTAAGGAGCAAAACGGTCGATATGGTCAGCACACAGTAGACCTAGAGGAAGCCTTGAAAAATATCTCTGAAGTATATCGACAAGATCCAACAGCAGCATGGTAGGTGAAAAGAGTGGCTGACATAACAAATGAGCAAGCGTGGCAATGGCTTGAAGACATTAAAGATCCAGAAATCCCTTCTGTCAGCATAGTTGATATGGGTATGGTGCTTGATGTAGAGACTAAAAGCACAGGGGAAACAGTCATTTATATGGTTCCAACGTTTGTTGGCTGTCCAGCTCTGGAAATGATTAAAAGGCAGATTATCACTTACTTTACCTCAAAGGAGGTACAGAAGGTTGAAGTATTCTTTAGCTTTTCTATTCCATGGAGTTCAGCTCATATAACAGAGCGAGGTAGAGAAAATCTAAAAAAGCATGGAATTGCTCCGCCTCCAAGGGACTTTAAGCTAGGTGATCCATGGACTGTCCAATGTCCTTATTGCCAGTCTAGCAAAACAGTTATAGATAATGTTTTTGGTCCAACTGCGTGTAGAAGTATTTTATATTGTTCATCCTGTAAAAACCCTTTTGAAGCCATAAAGCCGATATAGACAGAATACAAAAATAGGAATGCTATTTTACAAACTTTTAGAAGTACATGCAGCTTTTTAAAATCTTATTTTGAAAGCGTTTTCTAAAAAGGAGGAATCATTTTGTTAACTAAAGCAACGGTGAATGTGAAACAAAACTACCAAATGTATGTGAATGGTGAATGGGTAGATAGTTTAACTGGTGATACATTTGATACGTATAATCCAGCTACTGGTGAGCATTTAGCTGCGGTAGCTAAAGCTTCTAAAGAGGACGTAGACAAAGCAGTAGCAGCTGCAAGACATGCGTTTGATCATGGAAGATGGAAAACAACTCCTTTTAATAAGCGAGCTAGAATCTTAAATCAAATTGCAGCGATCATGAGAAATAGATTTAATGAGCTAGTTGAGCTAGAGGTATTAAATTCTGGCAAGGCGATTAGTGCTGCACAGGGGCAAGTGATGCAGGCCATTGAGGATTTTGAGTTTTATGCAGGTGCTATCGTTGCTCGTTCTGGTGAAACGAAGCCTGTTCCACCTGGTTTTTTTAACTATACAACAAAGGAGCCCGTTGGAGTTTGTGCTCAAATCATTCCTTGGAATTATCCGTTTATGATGGCCGCTTGGAAGGTTGCTCCTGCCCTAGCTGCAGGATGTACGATTGTCCTTAAACCAGCGAGCCTTACACCAATCACAGCGTTGGTTCTGGCTGAAATTTGTCAGGAGGCAGGTGTTCCAGCTGGAGTCGTTAATGTTGTCACAGGTCCAGGCTCCACCATTGGCTCTTACTTAGTTGATCATCCAGATGTTAATAAGGTGGCTTTCACTGGAGAAACTGAAACAGGAAAAGATATTATGGCTAAAGCTTCAGGAACACTGAAAAGAGTCACGCTAGAGCTTGGTGGGAAATCTGCCAATCTTGTTTTTGAGGATGCGGATCTGGATGCTGCTGTAGATGGAGCGTTATTTGGCATTTATTTTAATACAGGGCAATCCTGTGAAGCACGATCTAGGTTGTTTATTCATGAAGAGAAGTACGACGCTTTTATGGAAAAGTTTCTAGCAAAGGTTGAGAGACTTAAGCTAGGGGACCCTTTATCCAAGGGAACACATGTGGGCTCTATTATTTCAGAAAATCAGCTTCAAATTATTGATCAATATGTTCAGGATGCCATTCAAAATGGTGCTACTTTAGCTTATGGTGGGTACCGCCCTGAGCTGGAGGGCTTAGAGCAGGGTTATTGGTATATGCCGACTGTATTAACAAATGTAACAAATCAGATGAAGGTCGCACAGGAGGAAATCTTTGGACCTGTCGTTGTTGTGATGACCTTTAAGGATGAGAAGGAAGCGATTCAATTAGCTAACGATTCAAAATACGGATTAGCTGCTTCCCTTTGGACAACAGATCATGGGCGTGCTCATCGCGTCTCAGCTGCTTTAGAAGCAGGTGTCATCATGGTAAATTGTCCGTTCTCCGCTTTCCCTGGATTGCCGTTTGGTGGGTATAAGCAGTCAGGTTTCGGGAGAGAGCTTTCCATAGAAACGCTAGACTTATATTCAGAAACTAAGAGTGTCCTTTCCTATGTCGGAAGCAAGCCTTTAAATCCTTTTGGGATATAGTGTTAAATAATAGGCTTTGAAAGGGAAGGTGGATATGACATGGGGCTTGAGGAAGTTGTGATTATTGATGCTGTCAGGACACCAATTGGGCGGTACAAAGGGGCTCTAAAGCGTATTCGACCGGATGATTTAGCTGCTTCTGTCCTTAAGGAGCTCACAGTTAGAAATCCAAGTCTTCCGCTCGAACAAATTGACGATGTGATCATTGGTTGTGCGAATCAAGCGGGAGAAGACAATCGTAATATAGCTAGAATGGCATTGCTTTTAGCCGGATTACCTGTGGAGGTTCCAGGGAGTACTGTAAATCGGCTTTGTGGATCGGGCTTAGATGCTGTTCAATTTGCAGCTAGGAGCATTGCCAGTGGAGAGGGAGATATCTATATAGCTGGTGGCGCAGAAAGTATGACCCGAGCTCCGTATGTTATGGCTAAAGCCGAGTCAGATTTTCAACGTGGTGACCATACGTTGTTTGATACAACTCTTGGCTGGAGGTTTGTTAATAGAAAGCTAGAGCAGCAATACGACACACTGTCGATGCCTGAAACAGCAGAGGAGGTAGCTAGGCGCTTCAATATTTCTCGTCAGGAGCAGGATCAGTTTGCTTATTCTAGTCAGCAGCGCTACCAGCAAGCAAATCAAGCAAATAAATTTGACCATGAGCGAATGGAGCTGAAATGGAAGGACGGAAAAGGAAAAGAGCATGTTTTTCTAGAAGATGAACATCCAAGAGCAGAAACAACCCTAGAAAAGCTAGCTACTCTACCACCTTTATTTAAACATGGAACAGTGACAGCAGGGAATGCCTCGGGAATTAATGATGGAGCTGCTGCTGTACTTCTTATGAGCGCTAAGCGGGCGAAAGAGCTCGGACTAAAGCCTATAGCTAGATATGTAGCATCGGCTGTTGCGGGAGTAGAGCCGAATATTATGGGCATTGGACCTGTACCAGCCGTTCAAAAAGCATTAGGCCGAGCAGGGCTACATATAGCTGATATAGGTCGAGTAGAGCTCAATGAAGCTTTTGCCGCTCAAGCCATAGCGTGTATGAGGTTATTAGAGCTTGACCCTCTAAAGGTTAATGTAAATGGTGGAGCTATTGCTTTAGGTCACCCTTTGGGAGCCAGTGGTGCAAGGATTTTAACCACACTCATCTATGAGCTTAAGCAAAGTCAGTCACGCTACGGACTAGCAGCGATGTGTATAGGGGTCGGTCAAGGGATAGCAACGATAGTAGAGGCAGTGGAGTGAGGTATTTAGCAGATTCAGCATAAAAAAGAACAAGAGAAACCTAGTAGAACTTTTAAACTAGATATAAAAGGAGCTGGAAAGATGAAAACTGTTTTATTTGAACAGCTTAACCATATTGGCCTGATCACATTGAATCGTCCTGAAGCATTGAATGCTCTAAATTTAAATACTCTTACTGAGCTAGGAGAGCTCTTAGAGAACATTGAACAGAACAAGGAGCTTCGCGCTATTGTGATTCAAGGAGCTGGCAAAGCATTTTGTGTTGGAGCAGATTTAAAGGAAAGAAGAACACTGACAGAAGATGAAGTACGTCGAAATGTACGTAAAATTAGAGACGTATTTGATCAGCTCGAGCGATTACCACAGCCAACGATTGCTGCTCTACACGGCTACGCCTTTGGTGGTGGACTAGAGCTTGCCCTAGCGTGTGATTTACGGTATGTGGAACAGGATACTCAGCTAGGATTAACTGAGGTTAGCTTGGGTATTATTCCAGGTGCTGGAGGTACGGTACGCTTAACACAGCTTGTGGGTAAAGCGAAGGCGAAGGAGCTGATTTTACTGGCTGAGCGGATTCATGCTGAACAAGCGCTCAAGCTAGGGGTTTGTAATGAGGTAGCACAAGAAAGCCAAAGTGTCTTCAAGCTCGCCTTTGAAAAAGCGGAGGAAATCGCTAAATTGGCTCCACTAGCCGTTATTCAGGCGAAGCACGCTATCAATAAAGGGTACGAGACAGACACACAAGCAGCAATAGATATTGAAGCTAAAGCATATGAAACGCTCATTCCAACAGAGGATCGTGTAGAGGCATTAGCAGCCTTTAATGAGAAGCGTAGGCCGGTATTTAGAGGAAGATAAATATATTAATAATAGGAGGAAAAACATGGTAAAACTAATTGCTTTATATAAGCACCCGGAGAATAAGGAGGAATTTAACGATCATTATTATAACGTACACAGCCCGTTGGCAGGCGCGATGCCAGGCTTGGAAAAAGTAGAGGTAACAGAGATGTTTGGTTCTCCAGCTGGTGAGAGTAAGTACTACTTACAGGCTGAGCTTTACTTTAAGGATAAAGCTACATTAATGGCTTCGATGTCTTCTGCTGAGGGTAAAACAGCGGCTAAGGATTTAATGGGCTTTGCTGGACCTCTTGTGACGATGATGTTTGGCGAAGTGAAGGAATAATTGGAGGAGAAAAGATATGGCTGAGCCATTACTTATTGAGCAGACGGAAGGTGCTATATGTATTCTTCAGCTTAATCGTCCGAAGGTAATGAACGCTCTGAATCTAGAGATTGTCGATCAGCTTGTACATAGATTAGAGCAGCTTCAATATGATGATCAAATACGGTGTATTATACTCACAGGAAATGAGAAGGCTTTTGCTGCAGGCGGTGATATAGCTGAAATGTCCAAAATGACCTTAATGGAAATGAAGAAAAAAAATCAGTTTTTGCCTTGGGACCGCCTACACCGTTTCAGTAAGCCGTTAATAGCCGCTGTTCAGGGCTTTGCTCTTGGTGGTGGCTGTGAGCTTGCTATGAGCTGTGATATGATCGTTGCTTCGGAACGAGCTGTATTTGGGCAGCCTGAAATTAATTTGGGTATTATGCCTGGGGCAGGAGGGACACAGCGCCTTACAAAGGCATTCGGTAAGGCAAGGTCCTTTGAGCTTTTACTAACTGGAGACACCTTTTCCGCAGAGGAAGCGTTTGAGAGAGGGCTTGTCACTAAGCTGGTTCCTCATGAGCTCGTATTGGAGGAAGCGAAGCGATTAGCTAGACAGATCGCCAAGCAACCCCCGATGTCCGTCATGCTAATTAAAGAAGCTATTTATAAAGCGTTAGATACTCCCCTTCAGCAAGGAATGGATTTTGAAAGAAATGCCTTCTATATGTGCTTTGGAACGGAGGACTGCTCCGAAGGATTGAAAGCGTTTACAGAAAAGAGGAAGCCCTATTTTGAAGGGAGGTAGAATTTAATGAACCTTGAAACAGTAACGTTTACTGTCCATGAAAAGGTTGGTGTCCTTACGCTCAACTGTCCTAATAAGCTTAACGCTTTTACGAAGCAAATGAACGTAGAAATCCTACAGGTTACTAAAGAAGTAGCTAAGAATGAAGAAATTAGAGCGTTAGTTATTACTGGTGCTGGCAGGGCTTTTTGTGCCGGCGAGGATCTTGGAGCAATTGAAGCAGGGGAGGCCATACAGCACGGTGAGGTTTTACGTACACGATACAATCCTATGATGCTTGCTTTTTATCAGCTTGAGAAGCCAGTAATTGCAGCGGTCAATGGGGCAGCAGCAGGTGCAGGCATGAGCTTGGCCTTAGCTTGTGATTTTCGTATTGCATCAGCAAATGCTAGCTTTATTGAGGCCTTTATCCATATTGGCTTAGTTCCTGACTCCGGAAGTAGTTATTTTCTACCTCGTATCGTTGGCTTGGCTAAGGCTCTAGAGCTTTCTATTTTAGGAGAAAAGCTCAGCGCTGAACAGGCTCAGGAGCTAGGTTTAGTAACGAAAGTAACACAGCAGGAGGAGCTCATGGAACATACTTTAGCCTTTGCAGAACGATTAGCAGATATGCCCACAAAAGCTATTGGTCAGATCAAACAAACGATATATAAAGGGATAAATAGTTCGTTGACAGAGGCACTTGAAGCGGAAAGCTATGCTCAGGAAATTGCGGGTCAAACAGAGGATCATCGGGAGGGTATAGCTGCCTTTTTAGAAAAAAGAAAGCCAACTTTTCACGGGAAGTAATTGGAAATATAAAGATAGAATGGCAGATGTGAAGGGATGTTGCAGCATGCTCAAGCAGAAACATGAAGTAATGATTATTGGTGCAGGGACGATGGGCAGAGGAATTGCTCAGGTATTTCTACAGGGAGAAATGGTAGTTACTCTTATTGACAGCTCCCCCTCTGTTTTGGAGCAAGCCAAACAGGAAATTGGCCAAAGACTAAAGCGTCTTGAAGAAAAAAATAAGCTTTCCTCTCCTGCTATCCAGCTTATGGAGCGACTTAGCTGCTCAGAGCAAATAGAGGGTCACAAAGCAACACTTATCATTGAGGCGATTATAGAGAATATTGACGCAAAAAAACAGCTGTTTATAAAGCTAGATCAGTGCTATCCAGCTCCTGTGATACTGGCCACAAATACATCCTCTTTTTCTATTTCAGAAATGGCTGCTAGCTTGTCACAGCCTAAGCGAATGCTAGGGATGCATTTCTTTAATCCTGCCCCATTAATGCCTTTAGTGGAGGTAATTGCTGGTATTGATACGGATGAGGCTACTTTAGAGCAGGCTACAGAGCTGCTACGGTCTATCGAAAAGGAACCGATTGGGGTTAAGGACTCACCAGGTTTTATTGTGAATCGAGTAGCCCGACCATTTTATACAGAAGGCTTGAAAATGCTAGGAGAAGGTATAGCTGATGTGACTCAAATCGATGAAATTATGAAGGACGCGGGCTTTCCAATGGGACCTTTTGAGCTTCAAGACTTAATAGGAATTGATATTAATTTTGCAACAACTTGTACTATATACGAGGCGTATTTTCAGCATCCAAGATTCCGTCCACACCCTTTACAGAAACAGATGGTTAAAAGCAATCGATTGGGGAGGAAAACAGGGAGGGGGTTCTATGTCTATGACTGATAAAAAAGTGGTTGTTATAGGTCATACTGCTTTAAATGATCGTGTCATGGAATGGCTGACCCCATTAGAGCTTGAAGTGACCTGCGTCTCAATTGATCAACTACAGTTGAGAATTACTGACCAGGAAGTTATGAATGTTGAGCATATCCTGGACCATAAAACTGCTACAAAAATAACTCAATCGGATTTTATCTTTGACACGTTAACTGGACCTACAGAAACGAAGCGGCAGATGATCAAATGGTTGATGCTCCACAAGCAGGAGCAGGCACCACTGTTGACGTCAATTTTACATCATACAGCAACTGAAATTTCTAGCTGGGCAGAGCATGCTCCAGAAATTATAGGCTTTCACCCCCTACATTTTGAACGGTTAAAAATGATAGAGCTGGCACCTTCCCTGCAGCATGATCCAGCCATTTTGGGAGGAGTGCAATGTCAATTAACAGAATGGGGTAAAAAGGTTCAACTGATCCAAGATCAGGTTGGGGGAGTGTTCCCAAGATCGATTGCCTTACTCATTAATGAAGCAAGTTATGCTTTACAGGAAAAGGTAACAACTGCAGAAAGTATAGACCTGGCGATGAAAAAGGGTACTCATTATCCTTTAGGGCCACTTGAATGGGGAGATCAAATAGGTTTAGATCATATTCATTGGATTTTAGAAGGCTTGTTTCGTGAGCTTGGTGACGAGCGTTATCGTTCATCCGCGTCTCTAAAGAAGAAGGTGTACGCACAGCAAATTGGGATTGTTGCAGGTCGAGGGTTCTATGAATATGGAGCATGAAAGAATGACTAGAGGAGAGACTGAGCCTATATCAAGTCCAAGAGCTACTTTACTAGAGAGCTTAAATATCCAGAAGCCGATCATTCAGGGGGGGATGGGTAACATAAGCCCTGTCGAGTTATGTGTAGCGGTTACGCAAGCAGGGGGCTTAGGGCAAATTGGTGCAGGAACGTTATCTGTAGATGAGCTTAAGCAGAAAATAGAGATGGTTCAGAATCACCTACAGCCCAATGCTTCGTTCGGTGTAAACATTCCACTTAACGTTCATCCTCAGCTTCAGGACGTCATTCAGTTAGTGATCGAAAAGCAGGTGCCTATTGTTTCGTTATCAGCTGGGAATCCAAAGCCTTTCATTGCTGAACTGAAGGAAAGAGGTAGAAAGGTCATGGTTGTGGTGGCCACGGTAGAGCAAGGGAAAAAGGCCGAAAGCTGTGGAGCAGATGTCGTGATTGGTGAAGGCTTTGAAGCAGCAGGGAAAAATTCACCCAAGGAGCTTACAACTCTTGCCCTAATTCCTCAGCTCACAAAGGCTCTTCAAATCCCTGTCGTAGCCGCTGGGGGAATCGCAGATGGTCAAGGATTGTTAGCTGCTTTTGCCATGGGGGCAGCAGGTGTACAGCTTGGAACTAGGCTAGTCATGACAAAGGAAGCGACTCTTCATGAGCGTTACAAGGATGCTATTCTAAACGCTTCAGATGAAGACACGATCGTCTTAGGAAGAAGCTATGGATTTGTAACTAGACTATTACATACACCTTATGCCAAAAGTCTACTTCAAAGGGAAAAGCAAGGAATCAGGATAGAGGACCTATTAAGCGCTTTAGATGAAAAAAGTCACAGGCTAGGAGCTCAAGACGGTGAGCTTGATCAGGGGCATGTGAACGCAGGGCAAATAAGTGGATTTATTGATTCTATCCCTTCAGTGAGGGAGCTTTTTGAGGACATGGAGCTGGTGGCACGAAGACGTCTAGAGGAAATAAGAAGCGATTTTTATCAATGGGAGGATAAGCTATGAATACGATTCAACCAATGGAGCTTAATCTTAATCAGTCTGGGGGCTCTTTATCTGTTTTCCAGCAAATGAGCCAGCATGAACAGGTTGTTTTTTGTCAGGACGAGTCAACAGGATTAAAGGCTATCATTGCTATCCATAATACAACACTAGGTCCAGCTCTTGGAGGCTGCCGAATGCGTCCCTATGCTTCAGAGGAAGAAGCCCTAGAGGATGTTCTACGATTGTCGCGTGGGATGACATATAAGTGTGCTGCGGCAGATGTTGATTTTGGAGGAGGAAAGGCTGTTATTATAGGAGATCCTCACAAGGATAAATCTCCAGAGCTGTTTAGAGCATTAGGACAGTTTGTTCAAAGCTTAGGAGGTCGCTATTATACAGGCTGTGATATGGGGACACTACCTGAGGATTTTGTCCATGCAGCTAAGGAAACGCAATATATTGTAGGTGCTCCCGAGGAGTATGGTGGAAGTGGAGATTCTTCCATTCCAACAGCCCATGGCGTCATTATGGGGTTACGTGCAGTAAGTCAATTCTTGTGGGATACGACCCATTTAGCTGGAAAAACCTTTTCTATTCAAGGCTTAGGGAAGGTAGGCTTTAAGGTCGCTGAAACCTTACTAGCTGAAGGGGCAAACTTATTTGTTACAGATATTTATGAAAACTCAATCATAGAATTACAGAAGAAGGCAGAGACGCTTCCTGGTGAGGTCACTCGAGTGGATGGTAAAGAAATCTTTCAAATTGAAGCTGATGCTCTAGTTCCTTGTGCCATAGGTGGAATTATTAATGATATTTCATTGTCAGATTTAAAGGTTAAAGCGATATGTGGAGCAGCAAACAATCAGCTTTCAAAGGATTACTTAGGAGGAATTTTACAGCAAAGAGGAATTCTTTATGCGCCAGATTACATTGTCAATGCTGGGGGACTCATTCAGGTTTCAGATGAACTGTATGGTTTGAATAAGGAAAGGGTGCTTAAGAAAACAGAGGCCATTTTTGAAACATTAATGCAAACGTTCGAGGCGGCAGCCAAGCAATCTATTTCGACTATTGAGGCGGCTAATCAGGTTGTCGAACAGCGTTTAGAGCTGCGAAAAAGAAATAATAGCTTTTTTTCCCACCAGCAAAGACCAAAATGGAGTATTAAGTAAAGGGGGAGCATGCATGTTGACCAATATAGAGGAATACTTTCCTGTTACCCAATATGTCACTCCTGATGGGGAGATTACAGTAACTGATCCATCAGTTTATCGTCTAGATCTAGTCAAGAAAATGTACACCAGCATGCAAAGAGCTAGGTTATTTGATCGAAAAGCGATTACCCTACAGCGTCAAGGAAGAATTGGAACGTATGCTCCATTTGAGGGACAGGAAGCAGCTCAAATTGGAAGTGCTCTTGCACTAGGGGAGCAGGATTGGCTTTTTCCCTCTTATCGTGATCATGCAGCAACCATGACATTTGGTCATTCTTTAATATCTATTTTATTGTATTGGGCAGGTAGAATTGAAGGCTGTATTCCTCCACAAGATAAGCATATTTTTCCCCCTTCTGTCCCTATAGCTACTCAAATTCCTCATGCTGTCGGTACCGCATGGGCTGAAAAGCTAAAGGGTGGGGAAGGAGCATCCATCGTCTATTTCGGTGATGGGGCAACATCAGAAGGAGACTTCCATGAAGGATTAAATTTCGCGAGTGTTTTCCAGCTTCCTGTTGTATTTTTTTGTCAGAACAATGGCTATGCAATTAGTGTTCCCGTTTCCAAGCAAATGAGATCTAAAACCATCGCTCAAAAGGCTATTGCTTATGATATGCCTGGAGTTCGTGTGGATGGTAACGATGCCCTAGCTGTTTATCAAGTGACCAAAGAAGCGTTAGAGCGTGCTAGAAAGGGAGAGGGTCCAACTTTAATTGAAGCGGTAACCTGGAGGTATGGTGCACATACAACAGCTGATGATCCTACGAAGTATAGAGATCAGAGCGACAGTGAGGCTCGAAGACAATTTGATCCACTAGACCGTCTGGAGAAATTACTGCAAAGGCATGATGATTGGGATGAGCTATGGGCCCAAGAGCAGTCTAAGAAAGCCGAAGATGAGATTCAAACAGCAGTGATGGAAATGGAAGATAGACCTCCTGCCGATCCTACGTATATGTTTGAGCATGTGTTTGCCCAGGCACCTCAAAGCCTATTACAGCAGAAAAGGACTTTTGAAGAGAAGGGGGTGTAAGCTTTGAGTATGGAAGCGAAGTCGATAGGAAGAATGTCAAGCCAGTCAAGTCAGAATGAAACATCAACAGCTCCGATGACATTGGTTCAGGCGGTAACAGATGGTTTACGTACGATGATGCGTCGGGATGAAACGGTTCTCGTTTTGGGAGAGGATGTAGGACAGAATGGGGGAGTGTTTCGAGCAACGGATGGGCTACTTGCTGAATTCGGAGAAACGAGGGTTATGGACACCCCCTTAGCAGAAGCTGGCATTATTGGAGCTAGTATAGGTCTAGCGATGAATGGCTTTAAACCTGTAGCTGAAATACAATTCCTAGGTTTTATTTACCCTGGCTTTGAGCAAATTGTTGCCCATGCTTCACGTATTCGAACTAGAACATCAGGGAGGTATTCAGCACCGCTTGTCATACGGGCTCCTTATGGGGCAGGAATTCGGGCACCGGAGCTACATTCTGATAGCACAGAGTCATTTTTTGTTCATCTTCCAGGCTTAAAAGTGGTGGCACCTTCTTCCCCGTATGATGCCAAAGGGTTATTAATCGCAAGTATTGAGGACCCTGATCCCGTCTTATTCTTAGAGCCTATGAAAAGCTATCGAGCAGAAAGAGAAGATGTCCCTCTTGATCACTATACGGTAGAGCTAGGAAAAGCAAAGAAGCTACATGAAGGGGATGATGTTACAATCATCTCTTGGGGAAATATGGTTCGCCCTGCCCTTGAAGCGGCTAAGAGTATGGCTATGGAATCTCAGATACAAGCAGATGTACTAGATTTGCGGACACTTTATCCAATGGATGAAGAGGCTATTACAAAGTCTGTTGAAAAAACGGGAAGAGTGATTATCGTGCATGAAGGGCACAGGACAGGTGGAGTAGGGGCAGAAATTATATCTTTGATCAATGACCAAGCTTTATTTTCGCTTAGAGCGCCGATTGAACGTGTGACTGGCTTTGATGTACATGTCCCACTATTTGCTTTAGAGGATGATTATGTTCCTTCTGTTGAACGAATTAAAAAGGGCATCGCTAAGGTGATGACGTTTTAAACGAGAGAAAGAGTGAAGCGATGCTAATCAAAAGGAGGGATATACTTGTTTGACATGAAGCTGCATGATATTGGAGAGGGCATGACAGAAGGAGAGGTTGTCAGAATTCTAGTACAGCCTGGGGACAGGATTCAAGCTGATCAGCCTGTGCTAGAAGTGCAAACGGATAAGGTGTGTGCAGAGCTACCTGCTCCTGTTGGGGGTAAGGTAGTCGAAATCCTAGTACAAGTCGGAGATGTCATGCGTGTAGGAAGTACCTTAATTAAGATTGAGGAGCACAGTCAAGAACAAGCCGAAGAACGAGCCAAAGTGCAGGCAGAAGTTCAAGATGAAGTGCAAGTCCCTTTAGAGACAACACACCTTTCAGTAAAAGAAGATAATAGCAAGCATCCTTCACAACTCAAAAATGTAAAGGCGGCCCCATATACTAGAAAAATGGCCAGAGATTACGGTATTAATATTGAAACTCTCCAAGGAACTGGTCCATATGGAAGGATTACCATTGATGATGTCGCTAGATATGCTAGTGAACATGGCAAAAGTGAAGCTTTTGGGGAAGTAGCAACAACAACTATTGCTCATCAACAGAAAAATGCAGATACCACATTCGAACCTACCATTTCATCTAGCATGCCTGAAGTTATCCCTTTTACTGGTAGGCGTAAGCAAATAGCACATAAAATGAGTCAATCCATGCTAACTATCCCGCATGTTACCCACTTTGATCGAATAGATTTCACTCAGCTTCAGGAGCTCAGAGAACAGTACCATAAGGATACGCAAGGTTCATCTACTAATCTAGCTGGAGAGTATATCAACCAAGAGCGGTTGTCAGTCATGGCTTTTATTATTAAAGCACTGGCGATGAGTCTAGACCAATTTCGTATCTTTAATGCGAAGCTTAATGAGGAAAAAGGAGAAATTAGCATAGAGTCTCATGTGAATGTTGGGATCGCCGTTCATACAGACGAAGGACTAATTGTTCCTGTCTTACACCATGCTGAAAATCTCAGTATTTTTGATATTAATGAGCAAATGAAGCAGCTTACTTACCGAGCGCAGCATAATCAACTGCAAGCCAGTGATTTGCGTGGAGGGACAATCACAATAAGCAATGTAGGGCCTATAGGTGGAATGTTTGCTACCCCTATTATTAATTATCCAGAGGTCGCCTTGTTGGCTTTTCATCAGCTTGAGGATATGCCAGTTGTCAGAAATAAAGAGATCGTCATTCGTTCAATGATGAATTTTTCCATGTCCTTTGATCATCGAGTAGCAGATGGGGTTACCGCTGTACAGTTTACGAATCAAATGAAACGGATGCTTGAGAACCCGTTATCTCTTTTTTCTAAGCTAATCTAATTTAACCTAACTTCTTTATTAACTAACTGTCTTTACGTAGCATGTAAAGGCGGTTTTATTTTGTCTTCAGGGTAAGAAAGACAATTGCTTCACACAAGAAAAAAACATAGAATTAATATAGGCTGATAACGTTTCCAAGTAAGATGCAGTAGAACGGAGAGATGATACATGAACTCAAATTTTAGACTGAAATTAACAAGTATTATGATCCTATTTGCTATTATTGTCTCTTTAACTATTGCCGCCATGGACTATCGTCGATTAAAGGAGCAGGTGCCTTTAACTCATAGCTAGGCTAAGAAAAGAAAAAATAACCTTGATAAACAAATGAACATAGTATAAGATGAGAATAATCTAAAAATTATCATATATTTGATTGTGCATCATATTGATAATCATGAGAAAGTGTTTAGAACCTGTTTATGTAGCAAAGCTATATGTGTTCTAAGCATTCTTATCCAGAGAGGTGGAGGGACTGGCCCGTAGAAGCCTCAGCAACCAGTCAATACGTTGACCAGGTGCTAATTCCAGCAAGCAGCTTAAAAGGTTGTAGTGTTGTTTAAATAATAGCAGCAACTCACCAAACCTTTTGTGCATGCTTGATAGATAAGAAGAAGCGATTTTTAATAAAAGAGGGAAAGAAAAGACAATGTAAAGAGGTTCAATCAAAGGATTCCTCTAGTTGTCACTTCCGTACACTCCTCTTTTTATCTTTAGGAATCATCGCCTTCTTCTTTGGAAGAAGGCTTTTTATATTTTGAAGCCTTCTTACAAGCAAAGCTACAAGGATTGACTAATAATTAGGAGGCTATTGAAAATGAGTAAAAAACAAGAGGAATATCGATGTAGAACCCAACTAGTCCAGCTAGGTAATGGTAAAGATCCACGCACTGGAGCCGTTAACCCCCCTATCCATTTGTCCACCGCTTATCGTCATGAAGGGATTGGGCAATCCTCAGGGTATGATTACGTCCGAACAGGTAATCCTACCAGGCAAATTGTAGAAGAAGGAATAGCCAATTTAGAAGCAGGAGACCAAGGCTTTGCCTGTAGCTCTGGTATGGCTGCCATCCACACATTATTTTCCATTTTTGAGCAAGGTGATGAGATTATTGCTTCTCTTGATCTTTACGGAGGAACGTACCGTTTATTTGAGCAAGGCTGGCGCAATTGGGGACTAACGTTTCATTACGTAGACCCTAGAGATGTGACCGAACTGGAAGGTCGGATCAATGCTAAGACAAAAGCTATTTTCATTGAAACGCCTACAAATCCGTTAATGCAAACCGTTGATATTGGAGAGGTTAGCCAGATAGCAAAGAAACATGATGTTTTACTTATAGTAGACAATACATTCTATACCCCTCTTCTTCAAAGACCAATTGAGGAAGGAGCGGATATTGTTGTCCATAGTGCAACGAAATATCTAGGGGGACATAATGATGTGTTAGCTGGTTTAATCGTAGCCAAGGGAAAGGAGCTTTGTGAAAAGCTTGCCCTTTATCATAACGGAATTGGTGCCGTCCTTTCACCCTTCGACTCCTGGCTACTCATTAAGGGAATGAAGACGCTAAGCCTTAGAATAGAAGCTCATGCGTCAAACGCCAAGAGGCTAGCCCAAGTGTTAAGTGAGCATGAGGCAGTGGAAGAGATTCTCTACCCTGGTCAGGGAGGAATGCTTTCCTTTCGATTAAGGCGTAGTGAATGGGTTGATCCTTTTTTAAGGAGTCTCAAGCTGATTACTTTTGCTGAAAGCTTAGGTGGTGTAGAAAGCTTTATTACGTATCCATTCACCCAAACTCATGCAGACATTCCAGAGGAAACAAGAATTCAGAATGGAATTTGTAAAAAGCTGTTACGCTTTTCCGTAGGTATAGAGCATGTGGAGGACTTAGTAGGAGATATTCAGCAAGCATTAGCACAGGTCTTAAGCTTGGAGCTTACGAATGAGGGGGTTAACATCCATGGCTAAGCAAACGTATGATTTTCAAACAAAACTCCTGCACAATGATCATAAAATAGAGAAGTATACTGGTGCGGTCAGTGTACCCATCTATCACGCTTCTACCTATCATCAATGGGATGTGGAGCAGCCTGGTGAATATGATTATGCTCGCTCAGGTAATCCAACTAGAGCAGCGTTAGAGCAAACGATAGCTGAGCTAGAAGGTGGTTCGAGAGGCTTTGCCTTTGCTTCAGGTATGGCCGCTATTACAACTGCTTTCTTCTTACTATCTAAAGGCGATCATGTCTTAATTTGTGATGATGTATATGGTGGAACATACAGAATGATTACTAAGGTCCTTAGTCGATTTGGGATTGAGCATAGCTTTGTAGACATGAGTAATGTAGACGAAGTCGAAGCTAGTATAAAGCCCAACACCAAGGTGTTATATATAGAAACACCATCTAACCCTTTGCTTAAAGTGACTGATTTGAAGGCGATTGTCCGACTGGCTAAGAAGTATGATTGCTTAACCTTTGTAGACAATACCTTTCTAACACCAGTCCTACAGCGTCCGTTGGAGTTAGGGGTAGATGTGGTTATCCATAGTGCTACTAAGTTTATATCTGGCCATAGTGACGTCATATCAGGACTTATTGTCGTGAAGAATGAAGAGCTTGCTGAACAAATTTATTTTCTTCAAAATTCATTCGGAGCCGTTTTAGGAGTTCAGGATTGCTGGCTCGTATTACGCGGATTAAAAACCTTATCTGTCAGAATGGAGCAATCTACGAGAAGTGCGTATCAAATTGCAGCATTCCTTGAGCAGCATCCTTTGGTCGAGCAGGTTTATTATCCAGGACTACGCTCCCATGAAGGCTACTCGATCCAACAGCAGCAAGCTAAATCAGCGGGGGCGGTCCTTTCATTTTCACTTAAAAACAAAGAAGCCGTTAAACAATTTGTAGAGCGGGTTCAACTACCTGTGTTTGCTGTAAGCTTAGGTGCAGTCGAATCTATCCTATCTTATCCAGCACAAATGTCACACGCGGCAATGTCTCCTAAAGAGAGGGAGAAAAGAGGAATTACAGATGGACTATTGCGTCTTTCTGTAGGTCTTGAGAGCACAGAGGATTTGCTTCGAGATCTAGAGCAAGGCTTAGAGGGAGTAGGAGCAACATATTCCTTCCGTTTAGAAAGTCGGGAAAAGCAGATTCGCTAGAGAGTGGCAGAGATACAGAGAAAGACTAAAATTATAAAAGTAATTTGACAATCATAAGATTTTACTAATCAAGATAAGGGGAAATGACATGAATCTTTTACAGGCGCTTGAAAAGCAAATCCTTGTAGCAGATGGGGCTATGGGGACATTATTATATTCCTATGGGATTGGCTTATGCTATGAGGAATTGAACCTTACTGAGCCTGAATTAATTAAGCAGATTCATAAAGCATATTTATCAGCTGGAGCACAGGTTATCCAAACGAATACGTATGGCGCTAATTATGAGAAGTTATCTCGTTACGGACTTGAGGATCAGGTTCTTGAGATTAACAGAACAGCCATAAAATTAGCTAAGGAAGCTATTGAAGAATTTAAACAAGATGGAGGAAAAAATAGAGGAGCATCACTTAACCAGCTGTCAGATAGTCCTTATTTGTTAGGTACCATTGGGGGCATTCGAGGTCTAGGAAAAAAGGCGACAACCCTTGATGAAATTAAACGTACCTTTCGGGAGCAGCTTTATTGTTTATTGTTAGGAAACGTAGATGGCATTTTATTAGAAACCTTCTATGATATGGAGGAGCTCCAAACGATCCTACCGATTATACGTAAGGAAACTGATCTGCCTATTATTGCTCAGATTACGCTACAAGAGGTAGGTGTGGTTCAGGATGGACTTCATGTGACGGAAGCCTTCCAGCAGCTTATCGACTTAGGTGCTGATGTGATCGGCTTGAATTGTAGACAGGGGCCTTTTCATATGGTTCGCTCCCTTGAAGAGGTCCCTATCCCGAAAAATGCTTTCTTATCAGCCTATCCAAATGCAAGCTTGCCAGATTATGTCGATGGACAATTTGAGTATAAAAGTGAGCCAGAGTATTTTGGGCAAAAGGCATTAGATCTTCGCAACCAAGGGGTTCGTCTGATGGGTGGCTGCTGTGGTACTAGACCTGAACATATTGCAGCTATGCGAAAAGCAGTATCAGGTTTAGAGCCGCTTACAACAAAAGAAATCAAAAAGCTAGAGCAGCCTATTACCATTATCCATCAGCCTCCTACGGAGCAGCCTTTATATGAAAAAGCAAAGGAATCAAACACAATTATCGTTGAGCTAGACACTCCCAAAAAGCTAGATATCCAAACGTTTCTGCAAGGAGCAAAAGCCCTTAAGGAAGCAGGAATCGATGCACTAACGATGGCAGATAACTCGTTAGCAACCCCAAGAATCTGTAATTTGTCAGCGGGTACTCTAGCCAAATCACAGGCAGGAGTTCGGCCACTTGTCCATATTACCTGCCGGGATCGGAATTTGATTGGATTACAATCCCATCTCATGGGTCTGCATAGCTTAGGGATACATGACGTTTTAGCTGTAACAGGTGATCCGTCCAAAATAGGAGATTTTCCAGGGGCTACCTCGGTGTATGATCTTTCCTCCTATGAATTGATTTCACTTATTAAGAAATTTAATGAAGGGTTATCCTATTCTGGAAAGCCATTAGGCACGAAAACATCCTTCACCGTCGCCGCTGCTTTTAATCCAAACGTACGTCATTTGGATAAGTCGATCAAACGCTTAGAAAAAAAGATTGAATGTGGAGCCGACTATTTTATCAGTCAGCCTGTCTTTAGTGAGAAGAGACTGGAGGAGGTCTATGAGGGGACAAAGCATTTAAAGACACCAATTTTTATCGGAATCATGCCTTTAGTTTCCTCTAGAAACGCAGAATTTTTGCATCATGAGGTTCCAGGGATACAACTAACAGATCAGATTAGGGAGAAGATGGCTAGTGTAGCAGGTGATCCACAGGCTTCAAGCCAAGCAGGATTAGAGATAGCAAAAGGACTAGCTGAAAAAGCGTTGCAATACTTTAAAGGTATATATCTCATTACACCGTTTATGCGCTATGATCTCACCGTTGAACTAACAAAGCATATCAGAGAAATTACTGGCTCTAAGAAAGGGATTATGTACGATGACTCTTACACCGTTTGAGCAAGAACTACAAAAAAGAATATTAGTGCTTGATGGGGCGATGGGAACGATGCTTCAGCAGGCTAACCTGACAGCTGAGGATTTTGGTGGAGAGGAGTACGATGGCTGTAACGAATATCTTAACCTTACAGTACCGGATAAAATTGAATATATTCACCGCGCCTATCTTGAAGCTGGTGCTGATCTCATTGAAACGAATACGTTCGGAGCTACAGAGATTGTTTTGAACGAATATGACTTAGGACATTTAGCCTTTGAGATTAATCGAGTAGCAGCTGCTTTAGCCAAAAAAGCGGCTGTAGATTTCTCAACCCCTGACAAACCTCGTTTTGTAGCTGGTTCGATGGGTCCAACTACAAAATCCATTACTGTTACAGGAGGAACAACCTTTGAGGAGCTCATTGCTAATTATAAGGAGCAGGCTTTAGGCCTACTACAGGGTGGAGTAGACTTGTTTCTATTAGAGACATGTCAGGACATGAGAAATGTGAAAGCTGGATTTATTGGCATTGAACAGGCTATTTCAGAATTTGGACAACGTGTACCTCTCATTGTGTCAGGAACCATTGAACCGATGGGAACAACGTTAGCCGGCCAAAATATCGAAGCCTTTTATCTATCTCTTGAGCATATGAAGCCTACTGCTGTGGGCTTAAACTGTGCGACTGGACCAGAATTTATGACCGATCATCTTCGTTCGCTTTCACATCTAGCGTCAACAGCAACGATCTGCTATCCTAATGCTGGTCTACCAGATGAGGAAGGGCACTATCATGAATCTCCAGAATCCCTTGCCCAAAAGCTAGTGGCGTTTGCGGAAAAAGGCTGGTTAAATATTGCCGGAGGATGTTGTGGCACGACTCCCGCTCATATTACAGCCATTGTAGAAGCGGTTAAACCCTATTCTCCGAGAAGCATAAGCCCCTTGCACCCACACGCTGTGTCAGGAATTGAACCCTTAATCTACGATGATTCAATGAGACCACTTTTTGTTGGTGAACGGACGAATGTTATTGGCTCACGAAAGTTCAAAAACCTGATTGCAGAAGGGAAATATGAGGAAGCCTCAGAAATTGCTAGAGCCCAAGTGAAAAATGGAGCCCATGTCATTGATGTGTGTTTAGCTGACCCAGACCGTGATGAACAGCAGGATGTCGATCAGTTTTTAGCTCAGGTCATTCATAAGGTGAAGGTGCCTTTAATGATTGACTCTACTGATGAAAAAGTCATCGAAAGTGCGTTAACCTATTCCCAAGGAAAAGCAATTATTAATTCCATTAATTTAGAGGATGGTGAGGAGAGGTTTGAAAAAATAGCTCCTTTGATCCATCGCTATGGAGCAGCTGTCGTGGTTGGGACGATTGACGAGGAGGGCATGGCTGTTAAAGCAGAGGATAAAGTCCGTATTGCCCTTCGCTCATATGACTTATTAGTGAATAAGTACGGGATACAGCCTACAGATATTATTTTCGATCCGCTTGTCTTCCCTGTTGGAACAGGAGATCAACAATATGTGGGGTCTGCGGAAGAAACAATCAAGGGAATTGAACAGATCAAAAAAGCGCTACCTGAGTGCTTAACCATTCTTGGTGTGAGTAACGTTTCCTTTGGCTTACCACCGGCAGGGCGTGAGGTGTTAAACGCTGTATATTTGTATCATTGTACAAAGGCGGGCTTAGACTATGCCATTGTTAACACAGAAAAGCTTGAACGCTACGCCTCCATTTCTGAAGAAGAAAGAGCCTTAGCAGATAGGCTTATCTTTGAAATGAGTGAGGAGTCACTACAGGAGTTTACAGCATTCTATCGTGGTAAAAAGGCCAAGGAAAAGCAGAGTCAAGTGGACCTTCCTCTTAATGAAAGGTTAGCCTATTACATTATTGAAGGAACAAAGGAAGGACTCATCCCTGATCTAGAGCTGGCGTTAAAGGAATATAGTAACCCTCTGGACATCATTAATGGACCACTGATGGATGGGATGGCTGAGGTAGGAAGATTATTTAATGATAATCAGCTTATCGTAGCGGAGGTTCTGCAAAGTGCCGAAGCGATGAAGGCGGCTGTAGCTTTTCTAGAGCCATTAATGGAGAGTGGTTCAGAAGGAAGTAATGTGAAGGGTAAAGTTATTCTTGCCACCGTTAAAGGAGACGTTCATGATATCGGTAAAAATCTAGTAGACATCATCTTAAGCAACAATGGCTATAATGTGGTCGATCTAGGAATTAAGGTAACTCCAACGGAATTAATAGAAGCGATTCGTAAAAATAACCCAGATATCATTGGTCTCTCTGGCCTACTTGTAAAATCAGCACAGCAGATGGTTATAACGGCTCAGGATTTAAAGGCTGCTGAGATTTCTTTGCCTATTCTAGTCGGTGGTGCAGCGCTCAGCAGACAATTTACAGATACGAAAATATCTGCTGAATATGAGGGACTTGTGCTTTATGCGAAGGATGCGATGGACGGCTTAGCTTTGACCAATCGACTGCAGAAGGAAGAGGAACGGACTAAGCTGTGGCAGGAGCGAGAGGACAGAAAACAAAAACGATTAGAAAACGATGCCCAGAAAAGTGCTTTGTTCGGTAATCGTTCTAGCTCTACGGCTGTTCTTGAAAAAAGGAAATCCTCTGTCTCTACGTCTGTTCCGGTTTATCAGCCGAGAGACTTGAAGCGCCATATTCTGCGTGACTATTCCGTAGCACACCTTATTCCATATATTAACCAGCAGATGCTCTTGGGACACCATCTAGGATTAAAAGGAAAGGTATCTCGCTTACTTGAGGAGAAGGATGCTAAAACCCTTGAATTAAAACAACAGGTAGACTCGCTTTTGGATGATGTTCAAAGAGAAGCTTTAATTCAGGCGAATGCGATGTATCAATTCTTCCCTGCTCAAAGCTCAGGGGATGATGTGATTATCTATGACCCAGAGGACCCTACGAAGGAAATCCAGAGATTTAATTTCCCTCGACAGGATAAAGAACCGTTCCTTTGTCTAGCAGATTATATAAGATCTGTTGAGAGCGGTGAGATGGACTATGTTGGTTTCTTCTCTGTAACAGCAGGTCAAGGAATTAGAGAGAAGGCAGCAAGCTATAAGCAGCAGGGGGATTATCTAAAGAGTCATGCGCTACAAGCTCTTGCTCTAGAATTAGCAGAGGGCTTTGCAGAGCGAGTGCATCAGCTTATGCGTGATTTCTGGGGCTTCCCCGATTCACCTGATTTTACGATGCAGGATCGTTTTTCAGCTAAGTATCAGGGTCAACGCTTCTCCTTTGGCTATCCCGCCTGTCCTCACTTGGAGGATCAAGCTAAGCTATTCCAGCTTATTCAACCAGAGGATATAGGCGTTCAGCTTACAGAAGGCTTTATGATGGAGCCAGAGGCTTCCGTGACTGCTATCGTGTTTGCTCATCCGGACGCTCGGTACTTTAATGTTCAGGTTTAATAAATTATAGAGACATAAATAGTATAAAGAGGAGTGGGGAGTGCAGTAAAATGCACTTCCTTCTTTTATCTATTCGACAAAATAAGAGAGACTTTGCTATTTACATACTCAAACCAATACAATAGCATAGTAGACATACAATTCTTTTGGTAAACAAATCCATTCATTAGAGTATCTTAATTGAAGCAAAGCAAGATAAAGGAGGAGAATCAAAAGAATAAACACAAATAACATTTTTTTAAGGGATTAATTGTTATTTAAAAGGTGGTAAAACTATTTTAGTAATTAAAGGTATAGGTAAGTGTATGAATAGGTGGTGCTTATGACAAGAGAGAGAACTTTAATTAAGCGAAGTATTTGGGCTAACATCATATTTATAACTTTTATGATCATTGCTGTTGGAATTCTCTATATTAACGATGGTAGATTAATCCTTGTACTACCAACTCTAACGTTAATTATGGGTATCTTTTTGTTGCGGAATGACTTAAATAGGTTAAAAAGATATGATGAAAACATGCTTGAATAAAGATAGGTTTATTATAAAATCAGGACTTAAAGGTAGAAATGAAAAAAAGAAGGAATGAAAAAAAAGAAAAGTGTATCGGGTACACTTTTCTTTGTCTTATTCTACTACGGCTTCTCTTATTTTCTCACTAGATTTTTTATCGCCAACATCGAATGATCCTGAATGATGCCTGTATCTACAAAACCCAATGAAGCGTATAATGTTTTAGCAACGACATTCCTTGTATGATAAAAAAGGGCGACATATTCTGCTTCCCCATGTGGCATCGTTTCAATATCCATCAACATTTTTTCAAAAGCAAGTTTGCCATAACCTTTACCCTGATAACTCTTATCAATCATAAAATACCAAATAAAATAGCTCATTTTCCTATAAAAAACTTCATTTTTGAATGATTTATGATCCATCGTATCATATGTATACATCAAAAATCCAACCACAACATCATCGGCATAAATGGCTAAGGGAATAGCTGGTTCCCCGTCTGCGTTCAACACATAAGCATCTGCAATGCTTCTAAGGTTAGTTAATTCTGTAAATTCTCTCTGGTTTTCACCAATATCAAGTGCTATTACATCATCTATGTTATCCCCGGTTATTTTTCGTAATTCAATCATTTTTTATCTCCTCTACAGTAGAAAAATCTAATTGTATTATAGCAAAGGTTCATAGTAGTGTATGTTATATAACGTTTTTAGAAAATTTAACAGACTCAAAAACTTAATGAACAAGATACGAATGAAAGGGTAAGACTCAGGGTTCTTGTTCTAGATCAATTTACTAGTTTTTTTGGAAACTCCTACTAAAATAAAAGTAATTAAAAGTAACGTAAAACCAAGTGCTAAAATACTCCCTTCTCCGAATAAAGAAACTAACAATACATTATATGAAGGCATACCCAATGCTGAAATAAGTGGCAGAATTAGTGCCGATATCATAATACCAGATAAAAACCATAAACTTAATTTCATTTTCTTCTGCACAACATCACCTCCTATTACATTTTATCACAAAATTATTAATTTACAGAAGTTAATATTCTTATAATTATAATTTTGATGGACTAAATAGTAACCTTCTATTAACTCTCCATTATTATACATAGAATTATTCCAAGATGGGTTTCATATTTGTCTCACAAATAGACACATAATAAGCTTGATTGGTACAATAAATTAGGGATATCAGTTTTATCTTGAATGCCTAGCTGAAAATCATTTAATTTAATTCAATGAGTTATCAGAACGTATAGAAATGCTTGTGATGTACTAAAAATTGGAGGATTACACATGAACATTCGGACAGTGAAGGGCTCAGATTACTATACAATATCCCCATTAATCAACGAGTGGTGGGGTGGCAGGGAAATGTCACATCGTCTCCCCAAATTATTCTTTGACCATTTTAATGATACGAGCTTTATTGCTGAAGAAGCTGGAGAGATCATTGGCTTTTTAATCGGCTTTCTTTCCCAAACTAATCCAGAGGAAGCATACATACATTTCGTAGGAGTCCATCCAGAGCACCGCAATAGAAAAATTGGCAAAGAACTATATAATGAGTTTTTTCATAAAGTGAAGAGTTTTGATCGAAGCAGAGTTCGCTGTGTAACTTCTCCTGTGAATAAGACATCTATTGCCTATCATACAAAAATGGGATTTGAGATTGAACCAGGGAGTAAGGCTGTAGATGGTGTATCAGTCATAGAAAACTATGATGGGCCAAATCAAGATCGGGTTGTATTTGTGAAGAGACTTTCTTAAAACAAACAAATAGGGACTTCTTTTGAGGAGAGAAGGTAAATGGGACATAAAAAAAGACTACGTTTAGATAACGGGGAGACCATCGCTTACCAGGAAAAAGGTCATGGAGATAAGGTTATCATTTTTATCCACGGAAATATGTGCTCAAGCGATCATTTTTCATCGTTACTTGGGGGAATAAATCAAGAAAAATATACATGCTATGCTCTCGATTTGAGAGGATTTGGTGACAGTACATATCATACACCCATTGAGTCAGTCAGTGATTTAGCAAAAGACGTTTATGCATTCATAAATAAAATGCAATTAAATAAGGTGAGTTTAGTTGGTTGGTCTGCTGGTGGTCCAGTATGCCTTCAGTTATGTGTTGATCATCCTAATGTGGTAAAGGAAATCATTCTCTTAAGCTCAGTTGGACTAAAGGGAGATCCTTTATTAAGAAAAAATAAAAATGGTGAAATAACTGAGGGTTACTATACTAGCAAAGAAGAAATGGCTCTTGATCCTGAGGTTTTTATCCCCGCCCAAGCTATACAAAAGAATGATTTTCAAACCATAAGTTCAATGTGGAATGTGGGAATTTATACGAATCAGAAGCCTTCCCCTACTAAAAATGAAACACTTGTTAATGAAACATTAAAGCAAAGAAATTTAGTAGATGTTTATTGGGCACTTGCTCATTTTAACTTATCAATGGAGCATAATGGATATATACATGGCAATGGTTACATAAAACAGATCGTTGTCCCTGTGTTAAGTTTTTGGGGAGAGCAGGATCCTATTGTAAAATTAAAGGCGGTTCAAGATACCGTACACTTTTTACCTAATGCTTCGCTAAGAATACTGAAGGAATGCGGACATTGCCCACTCATCGACAGCCCAGATGAGATCATTAAAGGTATGGAAGAGATCATTTCATAGAGTGCATACATTATAACTTTCACTGAAACATTGGAGGGGGAGAGAAGTTTTGAACTCAATATTAGTTGTTGAAGATAACGAGGACTTAAATCTGGCATTAAAAGAAGCCTTAGAGCTAGCTGATTATCAGGTAACCTCTGCATATACGGGTACAGACGCTTTAAAGGAATTAGAAAAAAATCCTTATGACTTAATATTGCTAGATATTATGCTACCTTATAAAAGTGGTGATGAAGTTCTAAAGCAACTCAGAACCAATTCTACAGTTCCCGTAATCATGATCTCGGCCAAGGATCTTGTGGGCACAAAAGTGGATCTATTGAAGCTGGGAGCAGATGATTATATTACCAAGCCATTTGACTTAGATGAGGTTGTTGCTAGAGTAGCTTCTAATATACGACGCTCTCAATATATACAAGGAAATCAATTGGATCAAAATCAATTGTATGGTTATAAAAGTCTAACGCTTAACGCTGAAACGAAAAGTGTAACTGTACATACAACAGAGCTTGAACTGACAGCCAAAGAATATATGATTTTGGAGCTGTTGCTGAAGTCCAAAGGTAAGGTCTTTAGCAAAGCGAATTTATATGAATCTGTTTGGCAGGAGGACTATTTTGGAGATGACAACGTGATTAAAACCCATGTTAGTAACCTGCGTAATAAACTAAAAAAAGTAAGTCCTGAAGAGGATTACATAGAAACAGTATGGGGCATGGGATATCGTCTATATAAAGATTAAGCTATAAACTTATCGTTTTCTTTACCTTTGGCTTGTTTTCTCTAAACCCTTTCTAAACCTATGGGAAGTAAACTTGAAAACAGAAAGGACAGGTGAAAATAATGGCCAAATACGTGTTGAAAACAAATAGACTATCAAAAAGCTATAAAGACACAAAATCATTAAGTGACGTATCTGTTGCCTTAGAAGCCGGAAAAATCTATGGACTAGTTGGACGGAACGGGGCTGGGAAAAGTACATTCATGAAGCTAGTGGCTGGTCTAAGCTTCCCTACAAGCGGAAGCTTAGAGCTATTCGGTCATTCTAACAAGCAAGCCCTACAGGCTGAACGGAAAAGAGTAGGGTGCATGATTGAATATCCTAGCCTCGACCTTAATCTGAGTGCAAGCGAAAATATGAGGATGCACAGAATTTTACGAGGAGTGCCAAATAAAGAGGTTGAGCAAGAACTATTAACACTGGTTGGGCTAAACGATACGAAAAAAAAGAAGGCTAAGAACTTCTCTTTAGGTATGAAACAGCGATTGGGGATTGCCATTGCTTTACTTAACAGCCCTGAGTTTCTTATCTTAGATGAGCCCATAAACGGGTTAGATCCGCTAGGGGTTATTGACATCAGAAACCTACTAAAAAAACTATGTGAAGAAAAACAGATCACTATTCTTATTTCTAGTCACAATTTGCCTGAGCTTTACCATGTGGCTACTGATTATATCTTTATCCATCACGGAGAAATAAAGCAAACTCTTTCACGCAAGGAGCTAGATGAGCGCTGTAGTCAGCATTTGTCTATTACATGTGATCAGCCTGAGAAACTAACAAGTGTTTTAGAAATGGAGCTACAAACCACAAACTATAAAGTGATGCCAGACAATACGGTGAAGGTTTTTGATTATCTTAGTGAAAAAGAAAAAGTGGCTCAAACCCTATTTAAACATGGTCTTGCTGTAACGAACTTTTCCGTTGAAGGAGATACGCTTGAGGATTACTTCATTTCAGTGGTAGGGGGTGCTGAAAATGAATAATTTAATGCGTGCGGATTTATTTAAACTTAGTAAGTTATGGTCCATTAAGATTTTAATAGGTATTTTATTTATTTCTGCTATTCTCATGACAATGATTTCATATTCAGTAGCACAAGGCGATGCAGGGCAGGAATTAGGAGGATTAGGTGCCCTTTTCTCTGATCTTCAAATGATGTCCCTAATTGGCTCAATCATAGCTGGTATTTTCATCGTGGGTGACTTTAAAAACAAAACGATTCATGACGCGATTTCAACTGGTTCTAGCAGAGGCACCCTAATTGCTGGTAAGACCATGGTTTACTTCATTCTAGTTGCCCTTATGATCTTACCCTATGCTTTGATCACAAGTATGGCTATATTTACTACCGATCATTCGTATGCTGTTTTGGTGCCATCAGCATTTTTGAATCTATTAGCCACTTCAACAGGAATAGAGGTAACTGCATTAGAGGTTTTAAAAATGATTGCTATCTTTTTAACGGTTATTATCGTTTATGCTGGACAGTTAAGTATAGCGGTGTGGATTGCCTTTGTTTTAAGAAAAACAGTGCTCGTTATATTAATTGGCTACGGTGTCAGTATACTTAGTGGTCAACTCCGTTCATTAGGAGACAGCGTCCCTATGGTAGAAAAGATTCTAGCATTTACTCCGTATGGCTTTGACCTTACTTTACTGACATTAGATGCAGAGGTAGGCGTTTTTTTCAAAGGGATCACGATTAGTCTTGTGTTTATAGCTATTATTTTAACCCTTACCTATGTAGGATTTAAGAAATCTGAGATTAACTAAAAGAAGGGATAGTGAGACAAGTGGCAGTTATTGTTGGTGTATTGAGCTTTATTATCGTGGTACTTGGTTTTTATTTATACAATCTCCAACGACAGCTTGTTCACATGAATCGTCAGTTAGATAAACGGTTAACGGAGCGTACTCGTCAAATCGTCAGTATTGATTTGTTTAATAAACGCTTAAATGATTTAGCGATTAATATAAATAAGTGCTTGAAGGTGGAGGAAAATCTCCGCCTTCAAGGCATGCGTGAAGAAAAAAACTTTAAAGAGTTGATCGCTAATATATCCCATGACTTACGGACTCCACTAGCAGCGATTAAAGGCTATCAGCAGTTGCTAGAAAAGGGTGATCTTACACTTGACCAACGAAATAAACTAAATACAGCTCAAAAGCATGTGAATGACTTGGAACGATTGATTCGGCAATTTTTTGAGTATTCCTATTTACTAAGTAAAGAATCGCAGCAGACAATAGAGCCAATTAATCTAACGAACTTTACAGCGGAATGTCTCGTTGAGTCGATTGCTGTCTTTGAAAAAAAAGGGCTTTCTGTTTCCTTTGAAGAGAGCCCCCCTGTTTTTGCCTTAGCTGATAAAGAAAAACTAGCGAGGGTCATGCAAAATTTAATCAGTAATTGTATAGCACACGCGGGTGGGGATGTAACTGTCAAAATTTCCGCTAAGGAACATGCCATGATCTCGTTCCAAAACCCTATAAAAAAAGATTCTAAAATAGATGTGGAGCGTTTATTTGATCGCTTCTATACGGCTGATCAAGCAAGAAGCCAAACATCTGGACTAGGTCTTTCCATTGTAAAGCTGCTGGTTGAGCAAATGGGTGGTAAGACGGAAGCAGTTTTACAGGGCGATCTACTTGATATTCGGCTTATCCTTCCACGGTATGAAAAATAAAAAAGTAAAAACGTTTGACTCTTACCTTAGGTAAGAGTTTATTCTTTAGTAACAAGGAGGTGAGTTCAGTATGCTAACAGTGAAACAAGTAGCTAATTTGACAGGTATTACGGTAAAAACCCTTCATCACTATCATAAGGTTGGCTTGCTAGAACCCAAAGAGATTACAGAGGCTGGATATCGGTTATACGGGAAAGAGGAACTACAAAGGCTACAACATATTTTATTTTATCGTGAGCTAGATTTTTCATTGGAGGATATCCAAAAGCTACTAAGTGAAAAAGGACATCGTTTAACTGTTTTAGTTGAACAGAAAATACTGATGGAGAAAAATAGAGAACGAATTAACCTTATAGTAGACACGATTGGTGAAACGATTGAGTTTGAGGAGAGTGGAAAAGAAATGGATGAAAAGAATATGTTTAAAGGCTTACAAAAGGAGCAGTGGCAAGAACAGCTACAGGAGCAAAATGAGTATTTGAAGGAAGAGTATCAGTATGAGATTTCATTGGATGATGTTGATGTTGAAGACTTGGAGGAGACAGCAAAGGAAGCTCAAGAGTTTATGAGTAAAATGGCTTTTGCGTTAAGAGAAGGCTGGAGTGTGGAGGATGAAAGGATTAAGCAGCTTTTAACTGACCATATCGCCTATATTAACGATAACGTTATGAGTGTAGATGCAAAAACGTTCGTAGAGTCTGCTTGGTATTTTCTAACAGATGAGTTTCACAAAGATATGCTGGAAGAACAGCAAACAGGCTTAAGTTACTATCTGTATGCTTGTGCTGTGAACTTTGCCGACTAGCATAAATATGACGAAGGAGGGCATGGAATGGAGCCAGTAATTAAAGTAGATCGTTTAGTTAAACGATACCACAAGGGTGAGGAAAATGCTGTAGACGATATCAGCTTTGAGGTCAATGCTGGTGAGTTTTTCGCTTTTTTAGGACCGAATGGGGCTGGGAAAACAACGACAATATCTATTTTAACGACGATTCTATCTAAAACAGAGGGAACGGTGACTATTGTTGGTCATGACGTAGAGAGAGAAGCAAAGCAGGTTCGTGAATGTATTGGTATCCTGTTTCAGAATCATAGTGTTGATTTAGAATTGACCTTCGAGGAGAATATCAGACTACATGTTAGCTTATACGGTATATATGGCTACCGCCCATTTTATCGGCTAATGCCTACCGAGTATAAGCAGCGTATTGAGAGTTTAGCTGAAATGATGGGTATTCACGATTCACTTTTTAAAAAGCTGAAGACCTTTTCTGGAGGAATGAAACGCAAGGTAGAGATTGTACGCAGTCTGATGCATCAGCCCCGCGTATTGTTTTTAGATGAACCGACTCAGGGATTAGATGCAAGTAGCCGTCGCTCTTTTTGGGAGCATATGCAGAAAGTGCGTAGAGAAGAGAATGTAACCCTCTTTCTGACAACACATTACTTAGCTGAAGCTGAGGATGCAGATACGGTATGTATGATACATCGAGGTAAAATTGCCATGTCTGGAAGTCCAAATGAAATGAAGAGGATACTGATGCTTGAACGAAGCATGGAGCTTGATGCGGATGATCGATGTGCATTAAAGTCTGAATTATCTGAATTCAAGGTAGAGTTTATGGAAATATCTAATGGATTTAAAGTAAAGTATCAGCAACAAACGCCTCAGCTTTTACTCTCTCAAATTAATACACCACTGACAAAGCTTAATGTGATGCAACCAACGCTAGAGGAAGCTTATATGCATTTAATGGTTCGTAAGGATAAGGAGGGAGAACAGAATGTCGATAGCGGCAAGGGAGCTTAATGCCATCGTAGCCATTGCTTTTAGGGAATTTTCCAGAGCCTTCAGGAGTCCAGTTCCCTTCATAGTAAGCCTTGTCTTCCCCATTCTTTTTCTTGGAATTCTGGGAGGAAGCTTGGCTCAAAATTTGGGTGGGGGAATAGGCTTTCATTATTTACAGTTTGTGATGATAGGCATGATGGTGAACAGTATATTCATGGAAACGATTAGTGGGATGAGTACGTTAATCGAAGAGCGGGACAAAAATATGACACAGGAGCTATATGTTTCCCCAATTTCTAGGTACTCCATCATCCTTGGTAAAATGATAGGCTCAGGGGTGATGAACTTCATTGGCTTGGCTGGTATTCTTGTTGTAGCCCTAGTCCTGCAAATTCCGCTTGGAGGAATCAATCTTATTTGGCTGCTGCTGTTAACCCCGGTAATAGGTCTAGTTGGAGCTTCATTAGGGATTTTCTTTATTGGTTTTGTTCGTGATAGCAAAACAGCAGATGCTGGATCGATGCTCCTCGTAATGCCTCAATTGCTTCTTTCCGGAGCGATCATCCCGATTGCTCAATCAGAGGGTATTCTTGGATTTTTGGCGAAAATAATGCCTATGACTTATTGCATTGATTTGGCTAGAGCTGTATTTTATAGAGGACAACCAGAATACGACCTGATTGTCCTCCATCATCCATTCACTAATTTGTTTGTAATGGCAGGGTTCTTTCTCGTATTTTCGGTCATAGGATCTATCCTGTTCGCAAGAGCGGAGCGGAACCGCTAAGCGTTACAATTCAATTTATTATTCTCTACGGGAGAAGAAAGACTGATTAAGGATGACGGTTTTCCATATTCCATAGATAGATCAATAAAGCTTTCTAATGTTTTTACGGAGCTGGTCACTACTTTTATTAAATAATCGTATTGACCAGCAAGCCGATTACATTCAATGACATCTTGATGTCAACTAGTGAAATCTAGGTAACCTTAAAAGAGTGGTTTGTCATTAGCAGTGACAAACCATCATCACATTTCCGTCAGGATCTTGAAAATTAAACCAATGGTCATGCTCAATTTCTGTGAGCAATTTAACATCTTTACTTTTCATATATTCATAGGCTTCCTTAACATTATTAGTATTAAAATGAAAAAGGGGAGCTTTAAAGACGTGTTCTTCTGCATAAATTTTACTATCCAAGACAATTCCTGTTCCGTTCATAGGTAATACATATAAGTGACCATGTAGTATCTCTCTATCAATGGGAAGCTGTAGTATCTTACAATACCAATCTCGTGCTCTTTCAATATCGCTTACCGGAATAAAGATCGTACCCACTTGATTTAAAATAGCAGCCATGTCAATTCTCCTTTGTATGCTTTTTCTATCATCCATCACTACTACATTCTACATTCCTTTTCCAGCTTCCTTTTTATTTTTCCTTTTTTCTGCAATAATGAGTATATCAACTAATGAAACAATGGAACGTTCTTTAGCGTTTAATATATAAGCGAATCTGATTTCTTAGGAATAATAAGTGGGTATACTATTAAAAAGGATTTTTCCTAATCAATGATAAAAGAAACACACATATAAAGGGTGAGATGATGAGGTATACGAAAAGGTTTATCGTTATTATGACAGTTCTATCATTAGTTATTCTAACGGCCTGCGGACATCAAGAATATGCCGCTGATGAGGATCTTGAGCAAAGCTTTACCACGGGATTACTAGATTCTATAAGAAGCTTCTTTGGTATGGAGGAGGAGCCTATGTATGAGGTAGAGGATGTCAATTTAGAGTTTACTCAGGCTCAGTCAGTATTTAGTCACAGACTTTATCAAACAATTATGGATCTAAACGAAGAGGAGCAGAATGTCATTATTTCTCCATTAAGCATTGCTCTTGCATTAGCTTTAACGTATAACGGGGCAGACGGTGAAACAAAGTCTGAAATGGAGCTGGCTTTACACCTACAAGGCTATTCTATTGATGAGATTAACGAGGCATTTAAAGTGTTAAAAAATGTATTAGCACATGCAGATGAACAGGTGGAGATAAATATTAACGAGTCCCTTTGGACAGCAGAAGGAATAGAGCTTCAAGAAGACTTTGTGGGAAGGATGACGGAGTATTACGGAGCTGATATCACGGAGCTAGACTTTACTATTAATGAGAGTGTAGAAAGAATAAACAAATGGGTTAGAGAAGGAACGAATAATAAAATAGAACAAATAGTGGATAGACTTGATCCTCAGACCACTTTGGTGCTATTAAATACTGTTTACTTTCTAGGGAGTTGGACTATACCCTTTGAAGAAGGTATGACGCAAAATAAAACGTTCCATTTATCTGATGGGACAACGAAGCAGCATCCGATGATGGCGAGATCAGGTAGCTTTGCCTATTATGAAAATGACCAGCTTCAAGCTGTGAAAATTTCTTATGGGGAGCAGCTTTTTAATATGCATATTCTATTACCACAAGAGGGTCATAGTGTAAATGAGGTTAGTCAGAGATTGTTCTCTTCTTCGGAGAATACAACGGAGGAGTGGAATGTCATACTAGAGGGCTATACACCACAGCAAGTAAATCTATCTATCCCACGCTTTGAGCTAGAGTATGAGCTTCAATTAAATGAAGCTTTACAAAGTATGGGAATGAGCAAAGCTTTCGGTACTGAAGCAGACTTTTCTAAAATGCTTGACAGTGGCGGTATTTGGATCGATGAAGTAAAGCACAAAACGTACATTAGGACAGATGAAAAAGGAACAGAAGCAGCTGCCTCTACGTCGGTCGCCATGCCTACCTCCCTTCCTTTAGATCAGATTACTATGACTGTCGATAGGCCTTTTCTCTTCTTTATCATAGAGGAGCAGACTGATACAATTTTGTTTATGGGGTCTATTTCCAATCCGGAGGATGTTGAGTAATTAATCATGAATTGGTTATTAGAGGGGGATTATAATGATTTATTGTGAGGCAGAGAAAACAATAGAAACAGATCGATTACGGTTACGATTATTTAGGGAATCGGATGCAAAAGATGTTAGCACCATGTGCAATAATTACAATATATATAAAAGCACATTGAATTTACCTTACCCTTACCCAATAGATAGTGCGCTTTCGTGGATTGCTAATCATGAGGAGAACTTTAATCAAGATCGGATGTATGAACTAGCAGTAACAGACAAAAATAGTGGAAAGTTGTTTGGGGCTATAGCTATCTCCAACCAAAAACAACACCGAAATGGTGAAATGGCTTACTGGATAGGAGAAGAACATTGGGGTAAAGGATACGGGACAGAAGCAGCTAAAGCTATGTTAGAATTTGTCTTTAAGGAAAAGAAGTATCATCGAGTATATGCTCGTTATTTTAAATCAAATCCTGCATCTGGTGAAATCATGAAAAAGTGTGGAATGACATACGAAGGTACTCTAAAGGATCATGTATATAAAAATGATTCATATGAGGATATTGTTTATTATGGAATTGTTAACCCTTTACAAAGGTAATCAGGGGTCAGATGGTGCAGAGCACGAAGGTAAATTCTAACGGACAAAATTGCACCTTAGAAGTATTTTTTTGACTGATGCAATTTTTAACGGTCAAAATTGCATCTTAGCGGTGATAATGAAACCAAAATGAATGAATTCTTATTCTAAGGGTCGAAGATGAGGCTGTCTACAAATTGTAGATAAAAATTGTTTTCTCTGATGTTCTATGATTATTTGGGAGAATTTGCACTGAAATTCGTGGGAAACACATGGTAGGGGTAACGGTGATTGTGGTTGTTTTACGTCGCCATCTGACGGCGAGTAAACCCAGGCTTCGGGGCGAATAAGCTCCTTATCATGTGTTTGGCATTGACGACAATGGCAGACAGATAGCTCTTCACGGACAAGGCCCCTTTGCTCCTTGTCCGTGGCTTTCCTAAGCCCGTGTCATTTTTAAGTTCCTGATTCTTCCGCTCGACGATTAGTCGTTGCCGAAAGTCTGCCTTTCCTTCCTCTGTCTCATTGTAGGACCTAGCTTTTCATACAGCACCTGGAAATCACTTCGAAACACACGCCTTGCATCCTTGGACGTGGTGCACGCTTCACGCAGACCGCAGGTCTGACAGTCCCTGTTGGCAAAATAATATTGCCATCCTTCCTTTTGCGAAATGCGTCGTTTTTGTTGACTGATCTGCCCTCCCGGGCAGAGATAGTGATCTTCTTCTGGGTCATATTGAAACTCGGAGGCATCATAGAGTTGAGTGGGATTGTTTGCCGGAGGCACAGGGGCCACGACAGAAATTCCCCCTTGAGCCAATTGAGCACGTTGCTTCCCATGACCATACAGCGCATCCCCCAACACGGCCGTTGGAGTCTGGTACAAGAAACCCTGCACATCACGAATCATCGGAATCATCGCTTCTCGGTCATGCTCGTTGGCAGGGATGACAGCCATATTTAAGATCACACCACTTGCGGTACACAAGTTTTGCACTTTGTAGCCTTTGATGACCGTCGACTTGTTTTTCTTACCGACCCGAGCGTCCGGGTCGATAGTGCTCATCACCCGATCTTTAGGACGCTGGGCACGAGGGATTTTCTCGAATGTCACCTCATCGTCAGTCTCCCTATTCTTGATGTCCGAGGCATGGTCTGAAGGATCATCATCAGGTGGCAGCAGGCGACTGTTTTGCTCTAGGATTTGTAGCAAGGTTTGTTGCAGCTGTTCTGACGTGCGGCGCGTGCCTTCTTTGAGCTCTTGAACAAACAGAGTGTGGGCCTCCTCCAGTTGAAACCACTGGAGCAGGCCGTAGGCCTGGGCAACGAGCTTACTAAACGCCAACATCGCTTCGGCATCCGAAGCATTTCGAGGGAACCGCGTGTACATGGTGTCAGAAACAACGGAGGAACAGGCGAACTGGTAGAACCCGCGGTGACTACGTTTGAGATGCTGGAAAATACTAATCATTGCTTGTTGAATCAAGCGGTAAGCACTGGGTTGAGCCCAAGGCACGTTAGCGGCGAAAGAATCGATGATCCACTGTTCGTTGTGGTCGCCCCACAAACCATGACAACGCATTTGAGCCAGGATGTAAAAGTGGCAGGCTTTGAACATGGTGGCTCCCATGCGTGAGCGATCCAGCCCGATCGTGCTATGATCAAAACCAAAGAAGTCAACTGGCAAACCCAAGAAGCGCTTGATGAACAAGTCACTCATGATCTTCTCCTCAGTTTGCCGGTCAGATAGGTCGCTATAGGTTTGGACCAAATGGACTTTGAGTTTCAGGGAAGGTGCATAGGGTCGTTGACCCTTAGGGCTGTAAAGAACCGAGCACAGTTCATCAGCAAAAGTAAAATCGATCTTCTTCTCCAGAAGGCTCCAAAACGGATGCTCAGGCAATTTGGAATAGACCATCATATCTGCAAACGAAATCTGCTCAAATTCTTTGTATCGGACACGATTCTTCATAGCAAAAACCCCCAGCACTTAGTATACCTCTAGTATACTTGATGCTTAGGGGGCAGTTCGAGACGTTTTGAAATTTTAATTCATACACAGTTAATCGACAGCCTCTTATATGACCGTTACAGATGGGGATTAGTTGGAGACGCAGAGAAAACAGAGAAAGCTGTCCCTAAGCAGAGTATTTTTTCAGCCTATACTTTGCATCAATTTCTTAGATAGACAGCTTCAAATAATAGCTTCAAATAAGAGATTCCTTTACTTTCTTGGAATTATAGGAAGTACAACGGCAGACGTATAAGTAGAATCGTGATAAATCGTCTGTTTAGCTTTAACCATGGTAGATGATTGAGCTAAATCTTCCCCTGTATTAAGGTTGCGATCGTACTTAGGAAAAGCACTTGAGGCAATCTCAATCCTGATTTGATGCCCTTTTTTAAACACATGACACGTATTCCAGCAATCTACTTCATAGGAGTAGATTTTATTTGGTTCAATTAGCTTAGGTTTAGCCATTCCCTCTCTAAATCGGGCACGCACCATGCCGTCCGTTAATCGTTGAACATATCCACTGGGCCAAACATCTAATAGCTTAACCATAAAATCAGTATCTTTAGCTGTAGAAGAAGCGAATAGCTCCATTTTAATCGGACCTGTTACTTCAACATCCTCCTCTAAAACGTCTGTGGTATAGACAAGCACATCATCTCTTCTTTCAATGGCTGAATAATCGTCTGGTCCACCAATTTGAGAGGACACCATATCAGTAATAAAGGGTACTGGATTAGCAGGATCATACGTGTACTGATCAAAGCTTTTCCCCTTATCAGAAGATGGGCTAATATTCGTATCAAAGCTACTTGAAAAATGATTTTTATCCTGTGCCACAGAAGCATCCGTATGGATAACGCTAGGGACAGTTGTAGATAGCTTGCCATCACCAAATCGGCTATTAGCGCTACCTTCACTATGAATATAGTATTTTGTCCACTGTGTTTGAGGGAGAGGCCAATCCTCTTCATCTCTCCATTCATTATCCCCCATGACGAATAATCGTACGGGAGCCTCATCAACGATACCATTATTCTCTTGCTTCAGCCAGTGATTAAACCACCTTAGCTGATACCCTTTTAGGTCAATTAAGGCATCTGGACCAAAATCTAAGTCACCGATTTTTGCTGATGTATTTATTTGGTGAGTCCACGGTCCCATTAATAGCTTTTGATTGTTTCTGGCGTGTTCGCTAGCCCCTTGAGTACGCATCCCATAATAGTTTAATGGGGTTCCAACCTGCTCATCATCATACCAGCCTGAAATGTGCAACGCGGGTAGGTTAATCCTATCAAATTGATTCTGATAGCTTATTTCCTTCCACCACTCATCGAGATACGTATGGGAAAGCTCCTCTCGCCAGTGCTTAAACGATTTCCCTGTTAGCTCATCCATCGTCATGAGCGGGAGGTGGCTATAGATTCTCTCCCAATCTACTACATCTACATTTTGCATCACTCGTCCGCCAACCATATACAGCCAGCATAAATGGTGTGGTGTCGGTACACCAGTTGGCCATTCCACAAAAGGATCGGATGGGGTTACGACAGATATCATTGTCTTAAGATGTGGCGGCTTTTGTAAAGCAGTCAGCCATTGGATACGTCCTAGATAGGAGCCACCTAACGTACCTACTGCTCCTGTACACCAGTCCTGCTCGGCAGCCCATTCGATACAATCATACCCATCCTTTCCTTCACTACGATAAGGGATAAATTCGCCATCTGAATCTCCACGCCCGCGCACATCCTGATAGAGCACGACGTAGCCACGGGCAGCAAAATATGTACCCATTTCATGAATAACCCTACTTGTTTTGCCATATGGAGTACGAACAACAATAGCTGGATATTCTCCGCTTAACTTAGGTCGATACACATCTGTTGATAGAGTCAGCCCATCTCTCATAGGTACTCTAACATCTCTTAGAATCATGACCTCTAGCAAACTATCTGTAGTTTGTTTGGTTAGCTTGTGCTTCTGATCTAAAGTATCACTCATAAAAGACATCTCCTTTTGAATTAATCGTAGACTATGATCAGCTTTGTGTTATCTCATAAATACAAGCACATGTAGAATTATAGACCATAGACTTTTTATTCCGAAGCTTTTTGAGCTGCTTCCTCCGCCCTAAATTTTTTACCATTTTCTACGTAAACCTGTGACGCTTCTTTGATCATGGCTAAATCCTTTTCTGTAACCTCTCTTACTATCTTCCCCGGGCTTCCCATCACAAAGGAGTTTGGCGGAATTTTTTTACCTGGTGGTATTAAGGTATGAGCTGCGATCAAACAATTTTCTCCTATTTCAACATCATCTAAAAGAATAGAGCCCATGCCAATTAAGCAGTTATTCCCGATTCTACAGCCATGAACAATAACATTATGTCCAACCGTTACGTCATTACCAATCATTAAAGGATATCCTGCGTATAAATGACAAGTACTATTATCTTGGATATTTGATCTTTGCCCAATTCGGATGGCCCCTTCATCTCCCCTTAAGACGGCATTAAACCAAATACTAGAATCTGCGGCTATATGCACGTCTCCAATTATTCTAGATCCGGGTGCTAGATATACGCTTGAATGAATGCTAGGATTTTTACCTTGAATAGAGTAAATCATTATGTCACCTTCTCCTTCATAATCTCATTCCTATGTTACTTCTAGGTCGTGTTATTCATTTCCTGTCGGTGTATTGGTTTTATGATTTTGTATTTTCGTGTGCGCCTGTTATAATGAGGCTTAGGATGTTTTAAAACTCGTAGCTCAGGAGGAATTGAATAATGAAAATGATGGATGCAAACGAAATTATTTCTTTTATCCAAAACAGTGTAAAAAAGACACCTGTAAAGGTACATATAAAAGGAAAGCTTGACGGAATTCACTTTGGTGATGAGACAAAAAGCTTTATTACTGGAGATACTGGAGTATTATTCGGTGAGTGGAAGGATATTGAGGCAGCAATCAAAGAAAATCAAGATAAAATTGAGGACTACGTCGTAGAGAACGATCGCCGTAACTCAGCGATTCCTTTGTTAGACATGAAGCATATTCATGCACGTATTGAACCAGGTGCTTTTATTAGGGAGCAGGTCGAAATTGGAAATAACGCTGTTATTATGATGGGTGCAAGCATCAACATTGGAGCGGTCATTGGAGAAGGTACGATGATTGACATGAACGCCGTTGTTGGTGGACGTGGAACGATCGGTAAAAATTGTCACATTGGAGCGGGAGCCGTAATCGCTGGAGTGATTGAGCCGCCATCTGCTACACCTGTTATTGTAGAGGATGACGTTGTGGTTGGAGCTAACGCTGTTATTTTAGAGGGAGTTCGCGTAGGAAAAGGCTCTGTAGTAGCTGCTGGAGCTATTGTTATCGAAGATGTACCTGAAAATGTGGTTGTGGCTGGAACACCAGCTAGAATCATTAAAACAATCGACGAGAAAACAAAATCTAAAACAGAGATTAAGCACGAGCTTCGTCAGCTGAATGCTGAGTAATCGCTTAGTCTGATAGAGTGGGATAAGTCCATTCAACCAGAGTGCGGAAGGTTAGCGTCTGTTGTTGAGTGGGCTTTTATCTATTTAATTTAGAAAGGAGCTTAGCTCATGAATCCATTTGTCCAAATACGTAGGGAGCTTCACCAAATACCTGAGCTTGGCTTTGAAGAACATAAAACACAGGCTTACTTACTTAGCTATATCCAAGGCTTACCACAGGAGAATATTGAAATACAGACATGGAGAACTGGAATATTAGTTAGAGTAAAAGGAAGGAATCCCCAAAAAACAATTGCGTATCGAGCAGATATGGACGGACTTCCTATTGAAGAGGAAACCAGCTACTCGTTTGCTTCTAAGCATCCGGGGATGATGCATGCGTGTGGTCATGATCTACATATGGCGATTGGATTGGGGCTTCTGACACACTTTGCCCACAGTCCAGTGGATGATCATCTGCTTTTCATCTTTCAGCCAGCAGAGGAGGGGCCCGGAGGAGCGCAGCCAATGCTTGAGAGTGAAGAACTATGTGCCTGGAAGCCTGACATGATTCTTGCTTTACACATTGCACCTCAATACCCTGTTGGAACGATAGCCACTAGAGAAGCTGTGTTTTTTGCCAATACTTCTGAGCTTTTTGTAGACTTTAAGGGTAAAGGCGGACATGCTGCTTATCCACACTTAACACATGACATGGTAGTAGCCGCTAGTCATTTTGTGACCCAGCTACAGAGTATTGTAGCACGCAATATTAACCCGCTAGATTCTGCTGTCGTGACCGTTGGAAAAATTGAGAGTGGGACAAAACAGAATATTATAGCTGAGAAAGCTAGGGTTGAAGGGACAATTCGCACACTATCTATGGAGTCAATGGCTGTGGTTAAAGAGCGGATTGAGGCCTTAGTGAAGGGAATAGAGACGGGGTTTCAATGTGAAGCGGAGATTGATTACGGCTGTAACTACTGTCAGGTGTACAATGATGTACCTTTGACACGCGAATTTATGGACTATGTTGAGAAAAACCATGCGAAAATCCAGCTATTAACCTGTCCAGAAACAATGGCCGGGGAGGATTTTGGCTACTTCCTGCGAGATATACCAGGCTTTATGTTCTGGCTAGGAGTGGATACACCGTACGGGCTTCATCATTCGAAGCTAGAGCCCCAAGAAGAAGCGATAGAATCTGCCCTTCAAGTGATGACGAATTACTTGGAGTGGAAAGGGACAAGGGAGTAGATAATATGGAGCACTTGATAAACCCACTTGTTAAAGATATTGAAATCTCGGGGATACGTAAATTTTTTACACTCGTCTCTAACTATCCTGATGCCATTCAACTGACAATTGGTCAACCAGATTTTCCAACACCTGAGCCTATTAAAGAGGCAGGGAAGCTTGCGATTGATCAGAATCGAACAACGTATACACCAAATGCAGGTCTTCCTGAGCTTAGAAGAGCGGCTTCTGATTTTTTACAGCAAAAGTATGGGCTACAATATGATCCAAATACAGAGGTCATTACTACTGTTGGGGCTAGTCAAGCGATTGATATTACACTTCGGACGATCCTTGAACCGGGAGTGGAAGTCATTTTACCGGGTCCTGTCTATCCGGGATATGAACCAATTATTAAGCTTTGTGGAGCGATACCAGTTTATGTTGATACAACAGATACTGATTTCAAGCTTACCCCTGAAAGACTAGCGGCAAAAATTTCGGATAAAACGCGCTGTGTCATTTTACCTTACCCTTCAAATCCTACAGGTTGTGTGTTATCGGCAGATGAGATTAAAGGGCTAGCTGAAGTACTCAGTAAACATGAGATTTTTGTCATTTCAGATGAAATTTATAGTGAACTAGTTTATGGACAACAGCACCATTCTATTGCCTTGCTTCCAAAGCTTAGAGAAAAGGCGATTGTCATAAATGGTCTATCTAAATCACACTCCATGACGGGCTGGCGCTTGGGATTCGCCTTTGCTCCTGCCTATTTAGCTAAGGAAATGCTTAAGGTACATCAATACAACGTTAGCTGTGCCAATTCCATTACTCAATATGCAGCGATAGAAGCGCTGACTAATGGAAAAGATGATGCCCACGAAATGAGAGAGGTTTATGAAGAAAGGCTTGCTTATGTCCACGAGCGCTTAGTGAATATGGGGATTGATGTAGTTAAGCCTCAAGGAGCTTTTTATCTCTTTCCTTCCATCCAGAAATTTGGTTTGTCCTCTAACGAGTTTGCTTTACAGCTTTTAGAGCAGGAAGGACTTGCGGTTGTGCCAGGAGATGCTTTCTCAAGCTATGGTGAGGGATATATTCGCTTGTCCTATGCGTACGGGATGGACGTATTAGAAGATGGTTGTAATCGCTTGGAGCGTTTTGTGAAGAAACTATGTAAAGAAAATAAAGCATAAAAAAAACAAGAAGGGCATTCTGTTCTGAACAATAGAGAACAAAATGCCCTTCAATGTTTAAGGCAAATAGGCTATGGAGAATGCACATCTCTTACTATGGCTACTTGATACAAGAAATCAAGAGCTACATTTGCCTTCTCCATAATCTCAGCTTTGGTACTATCTTCCGAATTATTTGTTATCGATTCTAGATTAAGATTTTCCAACACATTGATTTGAATTGACGACAGGTCACCGTCAAATAGGGTTTCACCATTTAAATGAATGCTCGCCTCTTCAATTTGCTGGTCAAAGAACTGTTGATTTCCCCGCACATTGGCTCCTAAGCCATGAGCAAGTAATAGCTTTAAGCTCTCAGGCTGGATGTTCATATTGGCTTCACTTGTTAAAAGCTCACCACTAAGCTCAATTTCTACTCTATTCCCATGCTGCTCAAATTTTTGCAGGGTAAGCATACTGAAGTCAGCAGCTGAGTTTATTAAATCTTCATGCTTACTTAGAAACAAGTCAAAAACTTCTTCTATTTCCGTATATGATGGATAGAACTGACTGAGAAAGATGCCTTTAGCTGTTCGTACAGGAAAATAGGAAGCTGTTCGATTGACCTCTTTATTATCCCAATTAAAATCTTCACCAAAAGAATAAAAGGGCTCTCCATCTCCATATACGGTATATCGTTCAACACTGTCGTTAAAGTAGCTTGCGTAGGTGGAAATATTGAAAAGTCCCATGGCCACTCCTGTTGAACCGCGAATATTGTTCAGGTCACTTTCAGAAAAATAGAGGTGCAAATGATTATCGACCATTTCAGAGCGTTGTAAGAGATGTCTACCGAGAGTAGGGGATAAATCATATTCTTCATAAAGCTGCTCACGAACTTGTTCATTCATCGAGAAATGAAGCATTTGCCGTGTCTCCTCATCTATATCTCTTATTTGAACAGGAATAAAATAACTGACGCTTCCATCAGTTAAACCGACTGTTCGATAATCTTCGGTTTCTGAATTAAGACCATAGTATTGTACCTCTGGTGCTTCTTCGATCTCAACATCTATTTCGGGCTCTAAGGGTAGCTGAGGAGCCTGTTGATCAACTGGATCTACCGTCCGATTCCCCTCCAAGTTTAATAGGTCTTCATGCATGACAATTCTATAGCCGATAAAAAGTAGTAAAAGAACAGCTACTACACCTGAAGAAGCTTTGGCAAATCTCAACACTTTCATTTTTCGATCTAGTTTGTTCATGTTGGCTATTAATCGATTTCCTGTGCGTTGCTTTTGTTCTTGATTCCAGACAATGTTTTGATCCAGCTCTCTAAATGGAGTGTCTTCCATTAAGGAATCAGACTGTTTTTTCATTGACATAGCCCTCCCTCATAAGCTGTTTTTCTAAAGCAAGAATCGCTCTGGAAAGAGTCATTTTTACTTTGCTTTCAGACCAATGTAAGATTTCGGCTGTTTCTTTAGTAGAAAACCCTTTTATTTTCCGTAGGATAACGACTTCGCGATAGGATTCCTTCAACCTTTTAAGGGCGTCATACAGCTCTCTAGATTCCTCTTTAATTTGGACCACTTCCTCTGGTAATGGATTTGGGTCAATCAATTGAAGAATCGTTTTAATAAATAGGATTGGTTTACGCATGCGAAGTGCGTCAATGGTTACGTTATGGGCAATTTTATATAGCCATGTTTTTGGGCTTGAGTTTCTATTAAAAGAATCATGAAAACGATACGCCTTAATAAAGGTTTCGTGTGTCAAATCCTCAGCCTGTTGATAATCATGAGTCATCATTAAAATGAATTTAAAGATGGCATCGCTATATTCGTTATACCATTCTGTCACTTCTTCTTGTTTTCGTGCTGACAACTGCCCACCTTCCTTTCTGTTAGTGCTTCAATCAATAGACGGAGTGTCACGGCTTAACGTCACAGTTATATGAATGGAGTATTGAAATGTTTTGATTAGTAAATTAAGAATACTGAAGAGGAAGTAAGAAAAGCTTCTATCGAAGCCCCCTCGAAGAAGTCGTCTAGTTCATCATTAGAGGAAGCTTTTACATGCAGCCAGAATTTATAAAACTTGAAGAAATCATTGTATCAAATTTTATAAATTCTTAGACTGTAAAAAAAAAGATAGGCACACGTTATGGCAATTAGAGTCCACAAAAGTGTGCCTATCGTTTTGTTAGGTAGAAGGCTTAATTCTATACCAGTATTGATAGGCTTCTTTGAACCCGAAGCTAGCATATAAGTGTACCGCAGGCTCATTCTCTTTTACCACCTGAAGATAGGCGTGCTTAGCACCATGCTGTTCTCCAGCTTGTAATAGAGCTGAGACCAGCCTTTTGCCAAATCCTTGTTTCCGAAACTTGGATGCAGTTACGATATCAAAAAGCCCTATGTAATCTCCTTCCAATACTCCAAGTCCACATGCAACTGTTTGCTGCTCATGAACCAAAGTAACGTAGAAGGTAGAACTGGAGATTTGCCCAAGCATGCACCTCATGATTTCTTTATTTTTTTCCGAAACAGTATTTAAAGTGCAGTAATCATTTAGCCAGTCCTCTGATATAGTATCAAGAATAATAATGTTATTCTCACCAATAGTTTCCTTTTCGAGTTGCCCTTCAAACCTACTGAAATCCAGAGTCTGAACACTAGTGTGCCCCTCAGCTGTATAACCTCTTACTTCTAGCTCATGATCAAGCTGTTTGGGAAAAGCAGTGGCAGTCATTTTATAGACAACGTCCATTCCTTTCTCCTGATATAGCTCCTCGCAAGCTGCTATTTTTTCTTGAAGCTCTAAGGTAGAAGGGGATAGAGGGTGAATAGAATTAGCTCTTTTCGTATAGCCCTTTGAGAAACGAAGGAACCAGCCATCATAAAGTTTAGTTTGCAGAGAAGGCCATGCTAAATTGGATAGCTCTTCAAGATTCTTTATAAAAGTTTGCTGATCACATTTACTGTTATTTTCTAGCATACAAGGCTCCTTACTTTTTGGCGTTGTTTAAATATCTAGTAGAATTTTTCTTTAGGGAAGGATGGCATAGATATTGTTTGATTTTCATATCCTATACATCCACTAAGCTCAACGAAGTCATTTTTATTCTAGTTTATTTCTGTAGCAATATCCAGTTTATGATTAATAGCTATTGAATAGAGTAAAATTGATAAATATGGACAAAGGAAAGCCATTAATCTGTGTAGAACTTATTATTATTGAGCAATTATATGTTTAACAAGTAGGGTATTATTTTCTTTACGACATACCAAGAAAGGGTGAAGGCTGATGAACTATCAGGATCATGTGATGTGGAATTTAGTAAAAAATATAAGAAACGATACGATAGATATGGTAAGCGACCTTGATGAAAAAATAGTAAATATAATCCCTCAGGGCTATAAAAACTCTATTAAGTGGAACATAGGTCATATCATTTTGGATCAGGAGGTATGGTTTCACTATTTAATTGACGATAAGATGGACGTCCCTGAACATTACAAAACGTTCTTTGGTTTCGGAACTAGTCCTGCGACTTGGGAAGCGGAACCCCCAAGCTGGAACGAGCTGCTGGAAGAACTACGTATTCAACCAGAGCGTCTAGTGAACAAATTTGCTAAGCGTCTAGATCAGCCTCTTCAGCAGGTAACAGAAGCAGAAATGAGTACAATTGGAGAAGTTATTCCCCGTACTCTGTATCATGAAGGCTTACATCAAGGGGCTATAATTGCGTTGTTAAAAAGTATTGAATCTCACATCTGATAGGGCACACGCATAGAATGGGAAGGTACAACATAATGAGAGGGTGCGAAAGAGTTATGAGTTATTCCCATTCTGAGTTTTATCCAGCGGATGATCAGGAGAGAGTGTTTCCTCTTTCTCAGTTCCAGCCAGGAATGCCTACACAGCCACGTCCTCCTTTTCAGCAACCAGGTGGCTCAATTTTTCCAGGCCAGCAGCCGGGTGGTCCATTTTTTCAGCCAGGCCAACCACCAACTATGCCGGGCACTCCTGGGCAGCCTAGCCAGCTTTCACAGGCACAAGTGACTAGTATTCTAAGTCAGCACCAAGGTCCAGCTGGCCAAGCGCCTCAGGAAATGCTGACGCTCTATAGTCAGTTGAAAAGCAATCCAACGATGCTTCAAGCATTTACTCAGCAACGCCCCCAGTCGTTACAGCAGGGCGTTCAATTAGCTCAATTCGGTGTCATAACCCCGAGCATAGGGGGACAGCCAGGTTTACCACGCTTCTGTTATAACAGGTGGACTTTAGTGTTTACGCTAAGAGATGTTTTCCTTATGTTCCCCGTTACGAACTTCTTTGGTTTTGTGATTGGGTATTGCTATCCATTTTTAAGACCATGTGTCATTCCTAATTTTCAAATTTTATTTGCTTTTTGTTAAGGACTTTGATTCAACAAATGAGGTTGAATAGTATTAAAAAAAATGGAGTGGACGAGAGTGGGCTGAGTATCGTCCATTTTTTTTTGCTAGATCAACTTTTATGCTAGGGGCAGGATTAGACGGCTGTGGAGTTATTGGATATATGAAAAGTAAGCAGGAGCATTCACAACTTTAGTTTGTATTCACTTGTTCGTTCACTTCCTCAAGTCGCTCGATAAATTCAGTAAGAGATTCATTTTCAGCTGGCATCAGTTCTACTTCTTTTGCCTCCTGTATAGCTTGTTTAGCTTGATGCTTTTGCCCTAAAGTAACAAAAATATCTGCTTGTAGAACCTTGGCTTTGAATAAAATTGCATTAGAAAAATCTTTATCGAACTTGTGAAAGGCAACTTCCAATGTGTTTCTAGCTGCTAAAAAGTCCTCCTTTGAATAAGCGAAGCGGTACGCTTGTGCGTAGGCTCTCTCAAATCTAGATTCAAGGGCTTTTACCCGTTCCTCTTCTGCTTCCATAAGAGTGGTGGAATCCCCAAACGTTTCTCCAATGATAATCATGTTTTCACTAGGGTCAGTGATATTTACTCTCCAGTCTTCAGCTGTTTGGTTAAGCCTTGAGAATCGAGGTGTGCCCTTTGAGGGGATTTTTCCATAAAAAGCTTTAAGGTTTGCTTTTAATTCTTCAAAAACCTCTCGTATATTCGGTACATAGATGTAACAGCCACCTCTGTTGCCCTTTTCCTTAAAGTTTTTAACACCATGAAATCCGAATTCGCCAATTCCATCTTTATTGACTGAAGCAAAGCGATACGGAGCTTTTTGATAATAGATAATTTCAAAACCTAAAGCTGTATAAAATTCCAAATGGTTATCAAAAGTATTGTAATCGCACTCAAAAAGGGCAACAGTACGGTTCCGATTCTGTTCTTTTAGTTGTTCTTTATTCACTCCTAAAAATCTCCTTTCGATTTTGGATAACGTAATTGCTAGATTCTTGTAGGAATATACTTAATCAACTTGAAGCTTCAACCTACCTTTTAAGTTTATCAAATTAAAGCAAATGATTAGGTTTTATGTCATTTACCCTTAAAAATGAAGAGGAATAGTTAAAGAAGGTGTCATTAGCTTTAAGGTATTTTTATAAGTACAAGAAGTTAGCTACAGTAAGCTAAGTTTTGTGCTTATTGGGATAATCATTTGTTTTTCTTGACAGCTTGTTTTTACTAGAGTATATTGTTCAGTGTAATTATATTAATAGTATTAATATACATATAATTAATATAAATGAAGGCCTTATGCAGGAGGGACATATGATTACTTTATTGATCTTAATCGGCAGCTTTGCCGTGCTGTTTCTGTTAAAGCGAGCGGGATACACTCAGCGCTCAAATCGAGAATTGGCTAATTATTCAATGGCTTTTTTTCTAGTGTTTTTTGGTTTAAGTCATTTTTACAAAAAATCCGAGCTTATGATGATCTTACCTAGCTGGGTTCCGTTTCCCGAATTTGTTGTCTATGTAACAGGAGTGATAGAAATTGTTTTTGCGATCGGTTTACTGTTTGAAAGAACAAGAAGGGTGACTGGAGTCCTGGTAGCTCTTTTCTTTGTAGCGATACTCCCAGCTAATGTGCATAAAGCGATCAATGATTTAGAAATATCTGGTGCCATGAGTTCGACGTTTCTTTCATGGGTCCGCTTATTTTTCCAGCCGATCTTTATAGTGTGGGTGTTATACAGTAGTAAAAAACAGAATTAGAGGGAGGGGAAGAAATGCAGTTACAAGCAAAGTATGTAGTATTAGGGCTTTTATACAAAAGATCTATGTCTGGCTATGACATGAAAAAGCAATTTGAAAAGTATTTCACCTACTTTTTTGATGCTAGCTATGGGAGTGTATATCCTACTTTAACCAAGCTTGAGCAGGATAACTGTATTGTCAAGCACACCATTATTCAAGAGGATAAGCCAAATAAGCACGAGTATGAAATTACTTCAACAGGTAGAGAGCTGTTTGAGGAATATCTGAACAGTCCAGTGTTAGATGACAGTATTCGAGCCGATCTTTGTGTGCGACTATTTTTCGGGGAGTTTGCAAGTAAGGAAACGGTTCTCAAATGGATGAATGAACGAATCAAAAAAAACGAGACCATCGTAGCCGAGTTACAGGAGGAGTATGAGCGTATCAAATCAGAGATGTCCGTCACTCAAGAGATTACGATTCAGATCGGAATTGATTATCATCGAGCACAGGCAGACACATTAAGAAAAGGATTGAAGCTTCTCGATCAGGATTCATCTACTTAAATCTACAGAATACATCTACTTAAGATATAAAGGAGAGGGAATAATGAAGATTCTCATTTTTTTACATGTCCTAGGAGCTGTAATGTTTCTTGGCAATGTGATTACAGCAGCTTTTTGGAAAATCAGAGCAGAAAGAGGAAAAGATATCGCACATATTCATAAGGCAGTAAAAAATGTTATGTTTGCAGATTATGTTTTTACCTTGCCTGGTATTATACTTCTTATTATTACAGGTAACTTGATGGCTTTCCAGGCAGGATATGCGATGATGGAATGGAACTGGGTCACAGTCTCTCAAGGCTTATTCATTCTTACAGGACTACTTTGGGTGATTATTTTACTCCCAAATCAACGAAAAATGATTAAAGAAAGTGAAAAGTCTATCAGCTTAGGCCAGCTTACACCGTCATATAAAAAAGCATCTAGGATCTGGGATGTGTGTGGGAGTCTAGCAAATTTAATACCGTTAGTTGTGCTTTACTTGATGCTAGCTAAACCTTTTTAAACTTAAATCATTCATTTGTAGTCGGATTTACAAGCTTTGATCTATTTGAATAAGAGTGTGGCGCATCAAACGGTTATTACAGAGAAAAAGAGCTACTCTAAATGGCGAAAACTTTCGAGTAGCTCTTTTTAATATCTAACAGTTAAATATTGAGTGAGAGTCTAGTAAATGGATTCCCTATTCTTTTTATTATCCTTACATCAATGAATTTATTACTTAATTGTTAATAGGATATACGGTATCTAGATACTCTAATGCATCAGTCCACTCAGGATCATCGACGCTTATAACGCTCCCATTTCTCGTTGCTAGAGAAAGTGTTGCTTCATTCTCTTTTAGAAATACAATATATTCTTTGCCTAATTCGATACTAGGTGGCAATGCAAGTGGGTAAGTAGTATCAATGCCATCACCTTTAAAGATTTGTAGTAACTCAACATTAGCAAACTTGATATATTTATGCTCATGATTCATACTTCTAGGAACTATACGAATAATATGATCTGAAAATTGATCTAGCTCCTGTAGGCTTTCAGCTTGTTCCTGAACAGTAACAGCTTGCATTTGAATGGAGTCAATTCCTAGTGAATTATTAATATAGTCAATAAAGGATACATCCGTGTGATTTTCAATAAACTCTTGGTAACCAACTAACCCGTCTTCAGTAATCTCCACAATGGCAGGCTTATAAATTGAGGTATGGATCCGATTTGGAAATAATTCATCATCCCAATATCCAAGGAACAAAACATACGTACTATCTAACTGGTAGCGTCCTACTTTATCATAAACAACTATTTCTTTAGAAATAGCTTCTCCCTTCAAAACAGACTGGATTTGAACTTTGTATTCCCTTGAAAATATATCAAACTCTTTATCTTCAATGATTGTCCCTACGGTAATAAACTGGGCTCTTTCAATTAAATTGTCTAAGGTAGGCTCAAAAAGCGATTTGCTTGATGAATAAACAACGGTTTGGTTTTCTTCCAAGCTAGATTGTTCAATTTGATTCTCATTTTGAGAAGTAAAAACATTACTTTGAAATAGCAAGATTATGGATAGGGATAAAGTAAGGATGACAAACATTGAAGTTTTATACTTTTTAATTTTCACAAAAAAAACCTCCCAATTTAATAGACTTGATTTAGATGCCTTTGGTCTCGAGTTGTTAATGAAGTTCTTGTAGAATCTCCACCCATTAGGTCACTAGAATTAGTAGAATGACCAAACCATCCTAATCCATGACCTATTTCATGAATGAAGGTATTTCTATGATAATTACTATTTTGGTTACTAAAGTAGTATATATATGCCTCAGCTCTACTAATTCTTACACCTGTTTTAGTAGAATTACTATACGTCCAATTTCCTTCTACATTTCCTGCTATAAAAGTTTCTCCTGCTGCTGTATCATCTAAATCAGGTCTATATCTTCTAAGATTTTCGTATGTTCCAGCTCGAATAATAAAATTTGCATTACTAACATCGTCCGTATTAAAAAAATTTGCTCTAGATATCCCAGCATTACTCCATTGATTCTTAGCATGAGTAACATGACCATTAAAAACAGAGCTTGTAAAACTATTATCTATAGGACCCTGCCAGGCTGTTGGAGTTGAGAGCCACCTGCCTATCCTATCAGCCGATTCTTCATTAGCATACCAATAGGACAGAGTTCCTAGGTTATTTGCATAAGAAATAATATTGCTTAGAGAGAAAATTAAGAAAACTGAAAAAATGGTAATGAAAAGTCTTTTTAACATGAATGAGCCTCCATTTCACTTTTAGTTGATTTTATTTATTCACTTTCTATAATATGGTATCTTATTTACAAAAAAAGTAAATGCCTATTTTATTATTTTTAAAATAGAGAAACAAATACTCTTTGTGTCATTGAATTGTTATTGAGATTTAAGAATAAGTGTGGTATGTTTGGTCATAGAATCCTGTAGCAGGGTTCTGTACATTAAAAACTAAATATCGTCATTTCACTAGGGGTGCTTTTGAGCTGAGAATGGCATTAGCCTAAACCCTTAACCTGATCTAGATAATACTAGCGTAGGGAAGTGAAGAGGATTGAGTATGATACGACACATATTAAGATAGATGATCATTCCTAATACAAGTCAATGAGTCTAAGAGCTTATCTAGTTCATCAAAGAGCTGCACGTAGATTTGTTTACTTGTTTCCAGTACTGGAGTATTCATTTATCTATAGATAAGTGTCCGAAAAATACACACAAGCCACTTTCTTCCTGAGAGTGGTTTTTTAATTGCTCTCATGAAGCTTTGCCTTATTAAAAGGCATTGTTTGTTGCCTATTTACTTCTTTCTTTTGGGGAGAGTGAAGGTGGGAGGTACGCTAGAACCAGAAAAGCTCGTTCTTAGTGGGTGACGAACAAAAGGAGAGCTAGAAAATGAAAAAGAAGGGATTAACCTTAACGGACATCCTAGTAACAGTTGTTATTGCTATTATTTTTGCTGTAATTTACAAGCTATGGGGGCCGCTGTATTATGCGTTAAAGCCCTTTGGGCTGCATTTGGAGCAGGCCGTGTATGGGATGTGGTTTATGGCGGCTACTGTAGCATTCTTAATTATTCGAAAGCCAGGGGTAGCTCTGCTTGCTGAAGTAGCTGCGGCATCGGGAGAGCTGGTGATGGGAGCAGAATGGGGACTAGAAACACTGGTCTATGGTGTTTTTCAAGGTTTAGGAGCAGAGCTTATTTTCCTTATTTTTGCTTACAAATCCTATTCATTGTTTGTGACAAGCTTAGCAGCTATCGGTGCCACGGCTGGCTCCTTTGTCATGGACACAATAAGAGGGTATATTTTTGATTATGAGCTGTGGAACTTATTACTTTTAATTGGTATGCGTACGGTAGGGTCAATCATTATTGTTGGTGTCTGTGCCTATTATCTTGTGAAGGCATTGGAGAGCACAGGAGTGACTGAGCTTGTTCGCTCAAGCTCCAAGGAAGATTATGATGCGTTGAATAAATAAATATTCCTAGTAGCATGATTCAGAAAGGAGAAGCTTTTGAACTCAGTAAGTGAACAGTAGTCATACTTTTATTTAAGGAAAAGAGGTTGTCATGATGACAAGAAAAGCGATGGGTGTTAAGGATTTAAGGCTAAAATTTCCCGGTGCTTCTTCTCTGTTGTTTACGGATTTATCCCTAGCCATTGAAGAGGGTGAAAAAGTATTGCTTCTAGGTCCAAGTGGCTGTGGAAAGTCAACTTTATTACAGGTTCTTTCAGGAATGATTCCTCAGTCTATTGATATACCAGTTAAGGCAGAGGAAGTATCACTTCCAGAATCATGGGGCTTTTTATTCCAGGATCCAGATACTCAATTCTGTATGCCCTTTGTGGATGAAGAGCTTGCTTTTGTCCTTGAAAATCTTTGTCTGCCGCAGGATCAAATGCACGCTAGAATTGAGGAACTCTTGCACATGGTCGGGCTGAGGCTTGAAAACCCGCACATTCCTATCCAGTCCTTATCACAAGGGATGAAGCAAAGGTTAGCTTTAGCAAGTGTGCTAGCCTTAAAGCCAAATGCTCTATTTTTGGATGAGCCAACTGCCCTATTAGATCCTTCAGGTACTATTCAAATTTGGCAGCTTATAAAGCAGCTGGATATCGTTCAAACGGTGGTCATTGTCGAGCATAAAATTAATGAAATTATTGATTATGTAGATCGTGTTATTTTATTAAGCCCTGGTGGAAATATAGTAGCTGATGCGCAACCCGAAACTTTGTTCACAGAATATAGAAGTCTATTAATTGATTATGGAATATGGTATCCGGATGTTTGGGAGGATTACTCTATTTTACGTAAAAAGAATAAGGCTACTAAGGGTGTAATAACCGAGGAAATTTGGTCGCCAACCCTTAATATAAAATCTAACAATTCTGTATCAGAGACCCTCATCCAACTGAATCAATTTATGGGCTATAGAGGATCAGAAGCTAAGCTGAACATAGCTGAAGCAGAGGTTACAAGAAATGATTGGATTGCCATTACAGGAGAAAATGGAGCGGGTAAAAGCACTTTGCTTTTAGCCTTGATGCAGCTTATTAAAACAAGTGGGAGCTATCTGCTTAAAGGGAGCCAGATTGAAGGATTTCATACTGACCTCTCCAGTCAGATTGGCTATGTATTTCAGAATCCTGAATTTCAGTTTGTGACCAATTCCGTTTACGATGAGCTAGCTTATTCCTTAAAAATGATGAGCATCGCTCAAAAGCAGCTAGAAGGAACTATTGCGGAAACGATAACGAGGTTTGAGCTAGATGGCAAGGAGAATGTGCATCCCTACCAGCTTTCGATGGGACAAAAAAGGCGTTTAAGTGTGGCAACCGCAATGATCATGAAGAAAAACCTGTTGCTTCTAGATGAGCCTACGTTTGGGCAGGATGCTAAAAATACATTTGCGATCTTAGAGCAGCTAGAGCAATTAAGACGGGAAGGAACCACTATTATAATGGTTACTCATGATATGGAGATTGTAAAGCATTTTGCTACTAAAGTGTGGATCATAGAGAAGGGGACTCTAGCAGAACAACTGAAACCGATTGGTAATGAAGAGGAGCAAAGATTATGCAAATCGATTTAACCTTTCAGCAAACCTGGCTGTATCGTGTAAATCCAAGTGTTAAGCTTATCGTCTCCCTACTTTTATTCGTACAGGTATTATTGGTCCACCATATTGATTTTATGATTAATTTATGTGTGGTTACTTTACTTCTGCTTGCCTTTTTTACTGGGCATCCGTGGAGAAGAGTTCTTTTATTTAGTATCCCTTTTGTCATTATCTTTATCTCTACAGCAACATCTATGATTTTTTTTGGTAAGGGAGATACGACCTGGTTCCGTTGGGGGCTTGTGCATATTACGGAGGAGAGCTTTTACAGAGGACTACATCTAGGATTTCGAGCTCTTAGCTTTGCTTCCGTAGGTTTGTTATTTGCCTTAACAACAAGACCGGTATTTCTTTTCTATTCACTCATGAAGCAGCTTAAGCTTCCACCTAAATATGCTTACAGCTTTATGGCTGCCATTCGATTATTTCCTATTATGCTTGAGGAATTTCAGACATTGAGATACGCATTAAAGGTTCGAGGAGTAAGGGAGGAGAGAGGAATTCGTGGCTTTTATCAAAAGCTGAAGTTCTTCTCCATTCCTCTATTAGCCCAAAGCATTAGAAGAGCACAACGAATGGCTGTAGCGATGGAAGCAAAACGCTTTGCCATGACTCAAAAACGAACGTATTTTTACAAGCTAGGCTTTTCCATAAATGACTTCATCTTTGTTCTCTATCTTTTAGTTGGAAGCTTGCTTGCTTATTGGATTAGTCATCAATGGCCTTATGTAGATATAGTTGATGTGCGATACTATAACGATTAATGGGGGAATAGAGTATGAAGTTTTCTACGCAAATTAGAAATGAAGCACAATCGATTTGGAAAAAAAGCTTTGAGCATCCTTTTGTTACGGGAATTGCTGATGGGACATTGCCATTAGATTGCTTTCGATTTTATGTTCTACAGGACTCTTATTATCTAAAGCATTTTGCTCAGGTTCAGGCTTTAGGGGCTGCCAAAGCATCAGATTTGTACACATCTAAACTAATTGCTATTCATGTTCAAGGAACATATGAAGCAGAGTTAAGCCTACATGAGAGCTTTTCTGAGCGTTTAGGGATCACTGAAGAAGAACGTAGAAGCTTCCAGCCAAGCCCAACAGCTTATGCCTATACGTCACACATGATTCGAGCTGCGTATACAGGGCATTTGGGACATATTATTGCGGCCATTCTGCCTTGCTACTGGCTGTACTATGAAATTGGTGAAAGACTTCATTCAGCTACACCTGAAGAGCCTATCTATCAGGAGTGGATTGCTGCGTATTCTGGAGAATGGTTCAAGAAGCTGGTTGAGGAACAGGTCAATCGTTTAGATGATATTTCTCGAACAGTCACCGAAGCAGAGCGTCAGGAGATGAAGGAGCACTTTTTAATCAGTAGTAAGTATGAATATATGTTTTGAGATATGGCTTATCACCAAGAAAAATGGGTAGTAGAATAGGAGGATGCATCATGACGTGTATCCCATGATATAATGTGTTGCATATACATATATATAAGGCTGAAGGCGAATGTGTATGTAGACAGTTGCAGCATTTATAAAGGAGAGAGGTCATCAGTGAGTCAGAAGCAAACGATTGGTCTAATTTATGGTGGTAAGTCAAGTGAGCATGAGGTATCTTTATTAACAGCATTTTCAGTAACAGAAGCGATTAACTATGAAAAATATGATGTGCTACCTTTATACATTAAACTAGATGGGACCTGGGTGAGGGGTAAGAAGTACTCCACAGTGCCAGAAAAAGCGAGTGAACTAAGGCTCGATCAGAAGGACAACACCACTAGTTTTGTCTCCTTATTCGACTTGGCTCAGGAGCTTGATGTGGCGTTTCCAGTCATTCATGGGCCGTTTGGAGAGGATGGGACGCTACAAGGGCTTCTAGAGATGCTGGATATCCCATATGTCGGATCTGGTGTTGTTGGATCTGCATTAGCGATGGATAAGGTAATGATGAAAAATATATTTTCTTCTGCTGGTCTGCCTCAATGTAATTATCTATCGTATACTAGAAAAGAACTAAAGCAAGGAGAACTAGAGAAGATTACACAGCAAATTGAAGACCAGCTAGGTTATCCCTGCTTTGTTAAGCCCGTTAATCTGGGATCCAGTGTTGGAATCAGTAAAGCGAAAAATATGGAAGAGCTAGAGGTTGCTCTCCTTACAGCGGCAAGTTACGATAATAAAGTAATTGTCGAGGAAATGATTGATGGACGTGAGGTTGAAATTGGAGTTCTTGGTAACGATGAACTACAAACGTCGGTAGTCGGCGAAATCAAATCAGTGAATGAGTTTTATGATTATGCTTCAAAATATAAAAATATTGGCACAGAGCTAGTGATACCTGCACAAATACCTAATCATGTCACGGAACAAATTACTGAGATAGCCAAAAAAGCATTTACAGTACTCGAATGCTCAGGGCTTTCTAGAGTGGACTTTTTCTGGAATCCCAAGGATGACCAAGTCATCCTCAATGAAATTAACACGATGCCGGGCTTTACTCCTTACAGTATGTATCCCTTATTGTTTAAAGCAGCGGGTACTTCCTATCCGATGCTCATTGAAAAGCTTATTGAACTTGGGTTAGAAAGATATGCTGAAAAAAAACAAAATCAAATTACTGCTGAGTCGTTGTAGAGCGTAAAATATAAAGGGTCTTCCAGTTCATCGAAAAAGCGATGTTTCGTGGAAGACCCCTTTTTATCTATTTGACAAGCTCAGCAATCATTTCTTCAAGCTTCATCCCACGAGAAGCTTTAAATAAAATGGCATAATCTTGAGTGAGATAAGGCTCTAGAGCCTTAAGGGCTTCAGTTTTTGTCGGATAATGTACCCCTTGACCAGCTTGAGCAATTAATTGACTAGATTGCCCCACTGTAATCAGCTGGAATTCAGAGTCGTTTTGGTTTAGACCACGAATATATTCTCCAACTGAGATATGAAGCTGATCACTCTCCTCGCCTAGCTCATAGATATCCCCAAGTACAAGGATCTTTTTACGCTGAGCAAAAATTTGTTTGAACGTTTGGATGGACGCTCTCATGGAGGTAGGGCTAGCATTATACGCATCATTAATTAGTAAGCTTTGACCTGGACCGTCGATGATTTGAAAACGCATGGAGGAGATCGACAAGCTTAATAAAGAAGCAGCGATTTGCTCAAGGGAATAGCCGTATTGGTAGGCTATAAATGCTCCAGGAAGAACATTACTTACATTGTATTGACCAAACATTGGCATAAAGCAAGATATGCTTTCCTCATTAATGTGTAAGGTAAAAATGGTCCCTTGATCAGTAAATGAAATGTTTGTAGCGAAAACGTCTGTTTTCTGTTGAATACTATAATAATAGACTTTACCAGGGTAGCGATCAGCCTGAGAACAGACAAACTGATCATCCTTATTTAGAAGGACGAAAGCATCCTTATCTGTATGAGGCAATAGCTCTCCCTTTGCTTTAGCAATCCCCAGCTTTGAACCAAAAAACTCAATATGAGCATCACCGATATTAGTGATGACACTAACTGTAGGCTGCACAAAGCTTCCCAGAAGATCGATTTCTCCGGCATGATTCATACCCAGCTCTAAAACAGCTGCTTCATAGGTATCATCAATTTGAAGTAAGGAAAGGGGAGCCCCTAAATGATTATTTAGGTTACCGCTAGTTTTATAGACCTTTTTTCTACTTGCTAAAATATGAGCGATCATATCTTTTGTTGTTGTTTTGCCATTGCTTCCTGTAATGGCGATTATGGGAATAGAAAGGGTATGTCGGTGAGCTTTTGCTAATTGCTGTAAGGCTAGTTCTGTATCTTTTACCAGAATAAGAGTAAGCTCTTCAATGCCTTTTCTTTGAACATTTGGATCTGAAATGATGGCGATTGTGGCACCAGCTCTGCATGCATCTCCTAAAAATTGGTGACCATCTCTTTTTCCTTTAGTTAATGCGATAAAACAGGAACTTTTCTCTAGCTTTTGTGAATTAAAATGGATAGAATGGATATGTACATCAAGTTTACCTTGAATAAGCTCTCCGTTTGTAATCGTAGTAAGTTGTTCAGCTGTAAACATAACATTTCTCCTTTTGGTGTTTAACATCGTCGTTGTAGAAGTGTAAATTTGGCTAGGCTATTATGACTCAGAAGATCATGCCTAGTTGCCGATACAAGCAATAAGACCATCTTACCGATTTTATTTATAGTTTATCTATGCATATACTTGTATTATACCAAATTTGTATCACTACACGAACTCCAATGAATAAGTAGCATTTGACATAGAAAGAGGGGATTTTGTGGAATTATTATTATTATCCTTTTATTGTGTAATAGCGTACCTAGTAGGCTCTATCCCTGTTGGAAAAATAGTGGCGGCTAGCCGAGGTGTGAATATTCAGGAAACGGGTACAGGAAATATCGGGGCTAGTAATACGTATCTAGTGCTGGGAAAAAAAGCAGGTATTATTGTACTTCTCTGTGACTTAGGTAAAGCTTATGTAATGATGCTGGTTACCTTTTCTACTTTTTCGCTAGGGATGTCTCTTTTTGTAGGGTTGTTCCTACTAGCTGGTAATATTAAATCTATATTTTTAGGTTTTACCGGAGGGAAGGGAGTAGCTACTGGGATAGGCATATTTCTAGCGACATATCCACTTGTAGCAGTCATTACATTTACATTTTGGGTGCTCTCTACGGTTTTTATTCGCTACCTTAGCTTTATCGGAATAGCAGGTGTTCTTTTGATTTCGTTCACGTATTATAGGGTGGACTATGAGCTCCTCGCTTTCATCTGCTCTTTATTACTGTGTGTAGCCATTTTATACCGAAATAGGCATAGTAAAGGCTTTATGAAAGCTACAGCAATGGCCGATGAATCAGTAGTAAATGTAAAAGAATAGTGTTCTTAATGTGGCAGAAATCAACAGGAAATTACAATATATTAGGCATTGAACTTTTTCTGACTAAGACTGTCGAAAATAATTTTAATTTTATACAGGTGTAGCTAATTGTGTATAATTGTCCAAAATTGTGGATAAAGTTATACACAATTTTTTTGTTATTTTGTAGCTATTGATGTCATATTGCAGACGAATACTCACAACATATACACAGGTTAACCACAGATAAATGTGGATAAGTAGAACGCTTGTTCTTTAAAATATTCCGTGTTAAGATGTGGATATTCAATAATTGGAAGGGGGAAGGCAAGATGGATAGACTTAGTGATGTTGAGCTTTTAGAAGCCTATATTCGGGCAAAAGAGTTGAACTGCTCCCCAGATTTCATTCAACTATTGTTTGAAGAAATTGAAAGAAGGAATTCGGCCGAGCATCAATCGGACTTTGCTTTGAATTTGAAAGCAGATTCACACTATCTTGGTTTATAAAAAAATATAAGGGAAATTAGAAGTTATGTTTTACTTTAAATAAAAGAAGCTACCCAGTTCTGTGAGTAGCTTCTTTTTCGTTTCAAGCCGTTAGCCTTCCACTCTTTGGCGATCTCTAAACAAAAGAGAGATGCAATATAACCCAGCGATTCCGACTAGCGAGTAAATAATACGGCTTAACCATGCATCTTGCCCTCCGAAGATGGCTGCAACTAGATCAAATTGGAAAAAGCCAATTAGTGCCCAGTTAATTGCACCAATAATAACCAGTATTAAAGCTGCGCGATCCATATATGTTCATCCTTTCTCTAAGATGATTGATCAATAGATGATACATTTTTAATATGATACAAATCATTCGTTTTCATTCATTATCCGACAGTTTCTTTGTAAAAAATCAAAGAAGGTCTGCTGTTCAATTATCAAACAGCAGACCTAAGACATAATTCTTTATTACAGCCTAAAAATTTATAAAATTTGATACAATGATTTCTTCAAGTTTCATAAATTCTGGCTGCATGTAAAAGCTTCCTCTAATGATGGACTAGACAACCTCTTCGAGAGGGCTTCGATAGAAGGCTTTTCTTAACGTCTAGGAAAGTATAAAATTTGATACCATTTTTTCCTCAAATTTTATACTTTCTGACGGCTTGAAAAGCTTCCTTTAATGATGGACTAGACGACTTCTTCGAGAGGGCTTCGATAAAGCTTTTCTTATTTTTTGTTGTCAGGAAGTTCTTCTGTTTCTTCTGTATCACTTTTGGTTACGTCTGTCTCTGTCAGGGCTTCTTGTTCTACTTCGGAGTCATCGTAAGTAGTAGCAACCTCATCTTTTAATTCATCGCTTATTAGATGCTCAGTTTCATCATAATCGGTTTGATTTTCATCTGTTTCAGCATCTAAGTCAGTTCCATCTTCGAGAAGACTATCTTCTATGTCTGAGTTTATTTCGAAGTCATCTTCTATTGAACTTGTTTGCTCCTCTAAAGTAAATTTACTTACTTCCTCAATGAGGTGCTGAGCCAAGTCTTGAAGCTGTACAGCAGCCTGATTCACTTCTTCAATAGCTTGAAGCTGATGCTCACTTGAAGCTGCAACCTCTTCCGCAGAGGCAGCAGACTCTTCAGAAATCGCACTGATATCCTGCATGGCCGCATTAATTTCTTCAGATGAATGATTTAATGTAACAAGTGATTCTTGGACAGTTGAGACATGCTCTTCAATTAACGTAATCTGAGCAACGATATCGTCAAAGGATGTTCTTGTTTTTGTAACAGCTTCACCCTGGATGGTACTATAGTTATTTAAGTGGTTCGCATCTGTAGTCAATGTACCCATTTTTTCTCTGATTTCTTTAATAACAACATGGATATTTCGTGCCTCACCCTTTGTTTTTTCAGCTAACTTTCTGATCTCGCCAGCTACAACGGCAAAGCCTCGTCCAGCTTCTCCAGCACGTGCAGATTCAATCGCTGCATTAAGGGCTAATAGATCCGTGCTGTTAGAGATTTCTTCAATCGTTTCCACAATTTTAAGGATTCTTTCCGAGCTTAAGGCAACATCTTGAACATTTGTGATTAAGTTGTTTGCTAAGGAAATGAACTCTTTAGACGTTTGGTCTAGCTCACCAACTACTTCAATCCCATCTTTTCCGATGGAAGTAGAGAGTGCTGCTTGACTTGATATTCCAGTAGCAAGATCGTTTACTTTAACCAGGTTATTGGACATCGTTTCAAGGAGGTGGATACCCCTTTCTAGCTCTAGAGATTGATTTTGTGCACCAGCAGCCACTTGGTCAATTGCTCGATTCACTTCATGTGTTTGAGCTGTAGTTTCCTCAGAAACTGCTGCTAACGTTTCTGAAGAGAAAGACAGCTGGCGAGAAACCTGTTGAACCTCTTTAAAGGAGGATTGAACCTGTTCAGCCATTGTATTAAACGTTTCAGCCAATACACCCATTTCATCTTTAGAACGAATATCTACTCTATAAGCAAGATTTCCTTCCCCAATAATCTGTGCTCCGTTCTGTAAGGTCTTCACTGATTTCGTAATAGAACGAGTAATCCACATTCCACCAAAGATTAAAATAAGTAATATGGCAGCACTTGCAGATAGAACAATTATGTACAATCTAATTGTTAATGTATCCATATCATCAGCAATAGATTCGAGCTCTGCATTCAGCTCTTCATTAATTGAACCTACAAGCTCTTCCATTCTTTGTGTAATATTACTAAAGTTAGCCGTACGTTCATTTAAAGCAATTGACATTTCAGCTAATGTAGTAAAGGATTCTTTGTACGAGTTAAGATTCCTTTGAAGAGTTGAGACCTGCTGTTCACTAATGGATTCTATTTCTGCTACTGCACGTTCAACCAGTATCATTTGCTGTCCGAACTCGCGTAAAAGTTGCTCCGAATTTCTTCGGACTAAAAACTCTTTTTCGATCAGTCTTGCTTGAAGCATCTCACTAAGAACATCATTTTCCCCAGCATTCTTAACTAAAATCTGAATGGCAGTGGCATTCTGGTTCATTTGACCTATTAAGCCGAAAGAATTACTAAGCCCAATCTGTTCGGATTGTTTCACAAGATCTGCAAACTGTGAGCTGTAGTCTCTTGAGGATGATAATAATTGATCTGCTCTTGTAAGGATTACTGAATTATCTGTTTGCAGGATAATTTGGTTTGTAGCATTTGTGAGCTGTTCTATAGCATCATCAACATGCTGTACATAATACATATTTCTTTGTTCCATGAAGCTTAATTCGTTAAATCTCGCTGTCTGCATGGAAACTAAAATATTTTGCCCGATAAAGGCAGATTCATTGATTTTGTCTCGTTCCTGACTTAAGTCTGCTATTTGAGTTAAACTATACGTATTAATCCCAACGATACCAACTAAGCCAAGAATAGCGATAATTACACCGATTGATATCTTCCGGCTTATTTTCACTATGTAGCCCCCTTTAGTGTGTAGTTTGAAAGACATGGATGAAAGCAATAAGTTCTTCTCTTATTAATATCGTATTTTTCCTACCGATTGTTGAGCTTTTTCTACATAATTTTTAGAAATTAAACGAAAAAAAAGTCCTAAAAGCAATTGCTTGCTTCTAGGACGAATGAACTAGTGCGGACTGTTCCATCAAACAGGTAATGAGGTTAAATGACTAAATTGCTGTACTTTCTCTAAAAACGCAGGGGAAAGGGGTAAGATTATTTCAACATTTTGCCTTAGAAACCTTCCCTGACGGTTTAGGACAACCATTTCATTGATGTGTACCTTATATAGCTGATTACTAAACTCGCTAAAAACCTTTAACTCATCTGAAATTTGAATAGAAGTTTGCTGGGAGCCAATGTCATAAGGAATCATGGAGTGAATATCGTCAAATAATATGTGATAAGAAAAGTTAGGTTTTTGAAAAAACATCTCTTTTGTCGTAATGGATGTCCCTAAATTTCCTTTTCTATGATAAAAAACCAATTCGCCGTGTAGATTTTTCACTGTAATAAATTTGTGGTTCATAGTGAAATCTCCTTTATTGTTGGTCTATACTATTATATAATAAGTAGTGCTCTTATATAGCTATCATAACAAAAACACAGTTTGCAATAGAAGTAATTTGCCTGTGTAAAGTAATGGAAAGCAAAATGAGCATGTTTACTATGGCTGAAGGAGAGAAGTACAAATGAGTAAAGCGAATGTCGATCACAGTAAGTACGCAGATATACGTTTTGATATTCAAGATGAAAGTGTTATATTAGTGGATATTTTAGAAACCATTCCTTATGAGTATCCAGGAAAGGATATCGAGGTTTCAATTCCTACTAACGAGTTTACTTCCGTGTGCCCATGGTCAGGTTTACCTGATTTTGCTGAAATTAAATTGACTTATGTGCCTAAGGAAAAGCTAGTTGAAATGAAATCTCTAAAGTATTATCTAACATCTTATCGTAACGTAGGTATTTATCAAGAGCATGCAACACAAAGAATTTTAGATGATCTGGTAACTCTAACTGAGCCAAAAGAGCTTAGAATAGAAGCCATTTGGAATGCTAGAGGTGGCTTAGGAACAACCGTTATTGCTGAGTATAAAGAATAAGGGTGTTCAATACAAAAGATAATGAGCAATCGGTATGGTCCTCCATACCGATTCTTTTTACAGTCTGAGAACATTCTCTTATCCTTTGGTATCAAAAGGTGTTAGACTAAACGAAGGAGTTGATAGAAGTGGATGCAAAAGCTCTTAAAGAGCATTTAAGCAAACAGTTTAATGATCGTAACTGGAGCTATAAATGGGATACTCAAAAGGATATTTATGAGCTTCAAATTCCTGATAAGCAAGAGCCAGTGGAGGTTTCTGTCCCTAAGCTTCTACAACGAATCAAGGAAGAGCAAAACAAGGCAGAACGAATTGTTGACGAGACGATTCATTCTATTCAATTGATGTTTGAGTCTGTTGAGGCTAGGAAAACGAAAAAGCTTTCTGAGCAACAAGAGCATATCTATCCTGTGATGCGAAGCACATCCTTCCCTACTGAAGCACCTAGTGGATTGAAGCTAGTACATGATGAGCATTCGGCTGAATCAAGGATTTATTATGCTTTAGATTTAGGTCAGAGTTATTCACTAATTGATGATTCCATGCTAACGGCTTCAGATTGGACAAAGCAGGAGTTAAAGGAGCGTGCCCTATTTAATCTACGTAGACTCTCAAATGAAGCTAAGGTGGATACGGTAGCTGGGAATGATTTTTATTTTATCAGTACGACAGATGGGTATGCAGCTAGTAGAATTTTGAATCAAACCCTTCTTAATGAGTACCAGCAGAAGGTAAAAGGCGATCTATGTATAGCAATTCCTCATCAGGATGTATTAATATTTGCTGATCTGCGCAATGAAGCTGGGTACGATGTTTTAGGTCAAATGGGCTTTCAATTCTATACCAGTGGACAACTTCCCATTACAGCCTTACCGTTTCAATATAAGGATGGACAGCTTGAGCCAATATTTATTTTAGCAAAAAGGAAGCCAAAGCAGTAAGTTTCAAAAGTAAAAAGTCAACGAGGGGATCTTCGTTGACTTTCATTTTATCGTCAATAAATGAAACGCTTGTGGATAATTTTCGTAGGACATTGTAAAAGTAGAGTAAGGAGGCTTTATCGATGCAACAGCCATTATTAGAAGTTGTAAATATAAGTAAATCGTACAAAAACAGCCCCGTTGTCAACTCCATCTCATTTGATGTTCATAAAGGAGAGATACTGGGGATCTTAGGACCGAACGGAGCAGGGAAATCTACAACAATTCGTGGGATCATGAACATCATTCCGCCAGATGATGGAGAGATTCGTTTCCATCTTGATGGAGGGAAGCATGAGGGACTACCAAAAGCTCAGCTAGGCTACTTACCAGAGGAAAGAGGCTTGTACAAGGGAGTTAGAATCATGGATATTCTACTTTACTTTGCCAAGTTAAAGGATTACCCGCTCTCTAAAGCTAAGGAGCGTGCTTTTGCTTATCTAGAAAAGTTTGATTTAAAGGGGAAGGAAAACAGCAAAATCGAAGAGCTTTCAAAGGGGATGGCCCAAAAGGTTCAATTTATTGCTTCCCTTATTCATGAGCCTAAGCTGTTAATCCTGGATGAGCCTTTTTCAGGTCTAGATCCGGTCAGTCAGGATATTTTTAAGCAGGAAATTAATGAACTCGCAAAGAACGGTACATCAATCCTGCTTTCTGCCCATCAGATGAATTTGGTTGAAGAACTGTGTGACCGTATTTTTATGATTCATCAGGGACGTGAGGTTGTTTACGGAAGAGTTCATGATGTGAAGCAGCAGTTTGCTGATTTTAAATGTGAAATTATAGGAGAGAACGAACATATGGACCTTTCCTCTCTTCAGGGAGTAAAACGAGTAACTAAGGAATCAGGCAAGCAAGTTCTTTTTTTAGAGAAAGAAGTAAGTCCACAGGTATTTTTACGGACTCTGCCCGAAAGCTTAGATATTAAGGAGCTGCACATTGACCGTATTTCCTTGCATGATATTTTTGTAGGGATTGCTAGAGGAGGGATTACTAATGAGAAATAGCTGGAAGGTTGCCACTTGGGAATTACAAAAAAATCTAAAGAACAAATCCTTCATCATTTCTATATTTTTAACACCTGCGATTTTCTTGCTTTTTGCTTTGATTCCTAATTTGCTTTCTAGCAATGGTCCAGATTTTGAGGATTCAATTCAAGGGATACCGGGTAATACTCCACATACGGTAACCATTTATACTATAGATGAGTTGGAGCTTACTCAAGAAATAAATGAAGCTCTCATTCAAGCGGGGAGTGGAGTACGGCTAGAGGCTTCAACCAGCTCTGAAGAACAGCTATCAGAACAAGTAACAGACCAAGAAAATTTAGGCTATGTAAGACTGGATCAACGTTTGTTTGAAGAGAAACAGTTATCCCTTTATGTAGGTCACGAGGACGCTACATATGTTTGGGAGCTAAATCGAGTTATCAATGATGTACTTGATGCTCATGTGCTGAGAGAAAGTGGCGCAGGTGAGAATGCGATTCAATATGCAATCCAACCACTAACTTCTGAAGCAATACCTCTTACAACAGACGTAGAAAGTGATTTCTTGAAGCATTTAATTCCTGGAGTTGTAGCTGGGGTCATCTTATTTTCTATCATGATGACAGGCATGATGCAGTTCCAAAGTGCGCTACAAGAAAAGAAAGACAAGGTGTCAGAAATTATTCTTTCCTCCATAACAGCGCATCAGTTAATGCAGGGGAAAATTATTGGGTATTTTCTATTAGGGATTATCCAAATTGGTGTTTGGTTAGCAATTGGTATTCCTGCTGCTAGTTTGTATTTTGACATCTCGATCGTTTCGTACCTTCTCAATGTAGAATTTTTGATGCTGTTAAGCTATTCGATTGCAGGCTACTTACTTTTCTCTTGTATATTTGTTGCACTCGGAGCAACGATGGATGACTTAAACACGTCAAGCAATTTCCAAGGCGTTATCTTTATGTTACCTTTTATTCCATTTATTCTAATTGCACCAGTTGTTACAGACCCAAATGGAATAGTTGCTGTAGTATCTTCTTATATCCCTATAACGGCACCTGCGATAATGATTCTTAGACTTTCTTTAACAGAACCTGTTGCCACTGTTGAGGTGATTCTGTCCTTAATAGTACTAGCTGCTTCTATATGGGTGATGATGAAAGTAGCTGGAAAAATATTTAAGACTGGTATTATGATGTATGGTAAAAATGCTACGTTAGGAGAAATATGGAAGTGGATTAGGCAATAAGCTAGCTTCTGTATGATGAACGGATCTCGATGAAGTGAAGTGTGCTTAGAAAAATAGACGCTTTGCAACTTCTAACCCTATCGCTACGTCTAAAGTAGTAGAAAAGCAAGGATGTATGTCAGAAAGGGGAGTTACTAACATGAAAATGAAAAAATCATTGCTTTGGTCTATTTTATCTATAGTTGCCTTACTAGTTGTATCAGCTTGTGGTCAAGAAACAACTGGAGGCAGCGAAACAGGAGGAGAGCCTGTGGAGCAAAATGGAACTCAACTAGAGACGAATTTAGAAGTGGAGCAAAGTGGAAGCAACATTCTTTTTAAGCTCCATCTAGAAAATAAAGGAACAGAGGATGTTGAACTGGAGTTCTCTTCCTCTCAGCAATATGAAGTAACGATTAAGGACGAAGATGGAGAAGAGGTCTATCGCCACTCTATCGACAAGATGTTTGCTCAAGCCCTAACGACGGTTGAAGTTAAAGCTGGGGAAACCTACACTTGGGAGGATGAGCTTGACTTGAACTCTCAGTCCGTTGTGCTTGACGGTACAGTAACGGTTGAAGCTGAAATCGTAGCTACGAATACGGCTGAGAGTCTTGGGTTAAGCCAGTCAGATCTAACGGCTACGGCTGAACTAGAGTGGGAAGCAACTGAAGATTCAACCGGAGGTTCTGAAGATCCAAACACAGAGTCTGGAGACAATGAGGTTTATGAAAATGATACCTTCCGTAACATAGAGGTTTCCGGTGAAAATGGTGTATATACGATAACTGGTGAAGCTCGCGTTTTCGAAGCTAACTTAAACTATAGTGTTACTGAAGGTCACTTTTACTACATTGAAGATGCACATGAAACAACATCTAATGGTGCGCCAAATTGGGGAACATTTACCATTAACATTGATATCTCTGAAGAGGAGCTACCTGTTAACGGTACAGTGACCTTAGAGCTTTATGAGACTAGTGCCAAGGACGGCTCAAGAATGGATGAGCTTTTCATTCCATTAGAAAGCTTTAATTAATTTGGATTTTTAATCCTGGGATTGCTTTTTTGTTAAGACTGTCCCTTGAGAAGCATAAAAGCAGAAAATCTTTAATCCAGAAGGACGCTTATTACACCTTTCTTATGAGGGGATAAGCGTCTTTTTTACAGTCTAAGAATTTATAATTATAAGTTTATTGGTAGATAGTATAAGAAAAGCTTGAATAGGAGCAAATCTCGAAGGGGTTGTCTAGTCCCTCATTAAAGGAAGCTTTCCTTGCATCCAGAAAGTATAAAATTTGAAGAATGAATTGTATCAAATTTTATACTTTCTTAGGCTGTAAGAAAAGCTAAGGCTTTCGCCATGACTTGGCGACAAGCCAAGTTTTTCTAATGAGATAGTTACTTTTTTGTATGATTCAAACTGGCAAGTCATGTTTACAGGAAATCGTAAGAGGTAATGGTATAAGAAATAGCTTTTATGAAAAAATAATTACGAATTCTTTTTCCAGAAAGAGGAGGTAATCAACATGGATCAGAAGAAAAAGTATTATATCGCTGTGGAAAATGGACAGATCCTTGAGGATCAAGAAGCTGCTGCGTATGAGCTTGTCATTGAAGCTACGGAAGAAGAGGTTAATGAGCTATCTAAATTATTCGCTAAAAAGGATGTAGAGGATGTCGGACTTTTTGTTGACCCTCATCTACCGAATAAGTGGAGTGATGTAGAAGATGATGTACAAAGCTATAGCAACCAATTAGAGGAAATATATAAATTAATTTATCGCTTAGGAACCCCTGAGACTAAGCAACATATTGAACAGAACGAAATTATTGAAAAGGTTAGCAATGATCATCAACAGTATGATTTCGGTACAGAAATGAAAAATGATTGACGAATCCTTCAGAACTCGAAATATCTACTTAGGTATGCTAAAATTAATGAGTATACTTAAGTAGATTTTTAGTGAGGGGAGACTATGTAATGATTCTAATTAAGAACGCTGAAATACATACGATTACAAATGGTATATTGAAAAATGCTTCAATACTAGTGGAGAACGGAAAGATAAAGGAAATAGGTCAGGAAATTACTGTAGAAGATCAGGTAGAGGTTATAGATTCCGCTGGAAAAATGGTTACACCAGGTTTAATAGATGTGCATACACATCTAGGAGTGTATGAAGAAATTGTTGGACCTGCTGGGGCAGATGGTAATGAGCTTACTGATCCAGCCACTCCTCAGGTTCGTGCTTTAGATGCGATTAATCCGATGGAGCGCGGGTTTGTTGATGCCATACAAGCTGGGGTCACAACGGTTCAGGTGATGCCTGGAAGCGGTAACGTCATTGGTGGGGAAATGCTCGTCATCAAAACATTTGGAAACATTGTAGATGAGATGATTGTCAAAAGTCCATCTGCATTAAAGATAGCTTTTGGAGAAAATCCTAAGAAAGTGTATGGCGGTAAAAATAAAATGCCAGCTTCAAGAATGGGCTTGGCTGCCGTATTACGTGAGAATTTGGTGAAAGGGCAGAATTATCTACGCAAGCTTGAGCTTGCGGAAAAGGATCCTGATAAAGCTCCTGAGCGTGACTTGAAGCTAGAGATATTAGCTAAGGTGCTGAAAAAGGAAATTCAAGTCAGAGCTCATGCTCATCGTGCAGATGATATTGTAACAGCTATCCGAATTGCTAAGGAGTTTGACTTAGATCTGACGATTGAGCATTGTACAGAAGGTCATAAAATTCCTGAATTTATTAAGCAATCAGGCTTTAGAGTATCTGTTGGACCAACGATGTCTAGTAGGTCTAAAATTGAACTAGGAGATAAAGGCTGGCATACACTTACTACTTTAGCAGAGCATGGTGTCCCATTTTCCATTACAACAGACCATCCTGTTGTCCCTATTGACTATTTAATTACGGCTACGGCTACTGCTGTGGCTCATGGGTTAGATGAGCAGTTAGCTTGGGAGGCTCTCACAATTAACGCGGCCAAGCATATGAAGGTCGAAGATCGTGTTGGTTCATTAGAGGTAGGGAAAGATGCAGATCTTGTGATCTGGTCTGGGCATCCTCTTTATCAGCATCAAAGCCAGGTTGAAGCAACAATGATCAATGGGCAATTTGTATATAGAAAAAGTTAGTTTTGGTACAAAATGAAATAACATAGCTTAAAAAACCCTTTTTGAGTAGGGAGCCGTTTTAATTGCTCTCACTTAGAAAGGGTTTTATGTTATAATCAATGACTAGGCGGAATTATTTTCTTGCGTTTTATATCATCTTAGTAGATATGGGCATATGTTAAACTATAACTTGTAAAAAAAGGATGGCTGGATATTAGGTTATGAAGCTTCCCAATTTAGGTTAGCCTATAACTATATTTCATACACTGCGGTAACAAACCAACGTTAAGAAACGACTAATATAAAGGCAGCTTTTGAAAAAACGGTGCATACACTAATTAGAGGAAGTTAACCCAAACGATATTCGAACTAATTGATTAACATATAGCGTTTATCTTCTATCTTAAATTAAAAAAGATTGCGCTCTGAATGAGATTGTGTGGATGGAGGTTTTAACAAATATGAAGTATCATTTTGTAGGAATTAAAGGTTCTGGCATGAGTGCATTAGCACAGGTGCTACATGATATAGGTTACGATGTTCAAGGTTCAGATTATGAGACATTTTATTTCACGCAGGAGCCTTTAGAACAAAAAGGAATTAAAATTCTTCCATTCAAGAAGGAAAATATTCAACTTGAAAACATGTCTGTTATAGCAGGAAATGCGTTTGGTCAGCAGCATGTAGAGATTCAAGAGAGTTCAAATAAAAGCGTTCCTTTTTATCGCTATCATGATTTTTTAGGGGACTTTGCTCAAGGCTTTTTAAGTATTGCTGTGACTGGAGCTCATGGAAAAACATCCACAACCGGGCTTTTATCTCATGTCCTTCAGGGTGTATCACCTACTTCGTATTTAATTGGGGATGGGACAGGAAAAGGAGTTCCAGATAGCAGTTATTTTGTGTTTGAAGCTTGTGAATACAAAAGACACTTTTTATCCTATCGTCCGGATTATGCCATTATTACCAATATAGACTTTGATCATCCTGATTATTTTACCAATTTAGATGATGTCATGGATGCTTTTCAAGTTTTCACAAAACAGGTTCAAAAAGGTCTTGTAGCTTGTGGTGATGATTCACAGGTGAGAGCTCTTGAAAGTCCAGTACCTGTTCTTTTCTACGGGTTTGGTGCGGAGAATCAATTGAGGGCAACAAATATTACTTCTTCTGTTGATGGTGTGACCTTTGACGTAAGCTTAGAGGAAAAACATCTTGGGCGCTTTAAAATCCCGTTGTTTGGCAATCATAATGTGTTAAATGCATTAGCGGTTATTGGTATTTGTATTTTGGAGGAAGCACCACTAGATAAAGTAAAGGAACAGTTTCAGCTTTTTACTGGTGTAAAGCGTAGATTTAATGAAAAGGAATGGTACACAAATATTCTAATTGATGATTACGCTCATCATCCAACTGAAATAAAAGCTACTCTTGAAGCGACTAGAGCGAAATATCCTGATAAACAAATCGTGGCTGTGTTCCAGCCCCACACATTCACAAGAACAGCTAAGTTCTTAGAGGAGTTTGCGGAGAGTCTTGTGACGGCTGATGACGTTTATTTATGCGATATTTTTGGATCTGCAAGAGAGCAGGATCAATCATTAACGGTTCAGGCTCTAATTGATCGTATTCCTTCTTCCAAGCTTATCTCTGAAGAAACGATCAACCAGTTAGATCAATATACAGGAGCTGTGATTCTTTTTATGGGAGCAGGAGACATTCAGAAGCTACAAATGGCCTTTGAAGATTCATTTATCTTAATGGATAAAAAGGCTGAGTAGGAGACAACGTATGAAATGAGGGAAGACGGGTAAACTTATGGAAATCCTTAAATTTTATATAGGAGGTCTGTAGGTTGATGGATAAGAAGATGAGGTTAATTCAGCTTATCGATAGCTTTAAACAACATTCGTTTTCTATGCCGGCGGAGCTATCCTCCCTCTTTTTAGAAATAGAGCAAAAGCTTAATCATTACAGCTTAGAAAAGGTAGAAGATAAGGCCATTCATGTTGAGACTCAGCCTGCTCAGAATAATCTGTTTGAAGCTGAAGATCTGTACAATCTGCTTTATAGGGCTTATCCTTTGATGAATGAGTTAGCAAAGCAGAATTCAGTGTATCAGTTCGAACTGCTTCAAGCGTTAAATCAATTACGCGGTGAGCTAGGAATGGCCACGGATTTACCGATTGATTTACAATAATTACTGAAAAACGCAACGATGTTATATGTTGTGTTTTTTTATTTTGCGTGCCAAGGAAAGAAGAGCAGCGGAAAGCCGTATGAGGGAAAACCTCACGAACGGTAGATGAGGAGGAACTGGAATGAGTAAAAGCGACCTTATACTCTCCAAAAGCTTTTCAGTTCTTCACTTTACTCGAATTTTTGTTTTTATAGTAAAGAAAAGTGTTTAAAAGGGACTGAAAAGTGGTATTGTTTTTAGTAAGCAAAGTGTTCATTGAAGAAATCCTTGATCTGTTTAAAAAATTTAAAGGAATCAGTGGTCCAATGTAGAAAGTGTATCATAGAAGAGACATGCAGAGAGGAGGATCAGTGAGTGGATCTTATTGGAATAAGTGTCGCCATTATAGCTATAGCATTTGCCGCGTTAGTCATCTTTCTAATTAAAACCCTAACATCTGTGAGAAATACGTTGGATCAGGTCAATCAAACGATGCTTGAGATGAAGGGACAGGTTGATAACCTAAGTACAGAAGCTACTGAGCTCATTCGTAGCACAAATGAAATTACGGCAGATATCAAAAATAAAACACAAAAGCTAGATGGAATATTTCATTCTATTGAAGACCTTGGTGTGGCATCCCAGCAAATGACAGCATCAATTAAGCAGGTATCAACTACGATTTCTAGTCGGGTAAAGCAAATGACGGAAGTACCACCACAGGGAAAAACAGATAAGCTATCGGAAATGTTCAAATACGTCACGGCAGGGGTGAAGCTGTGGCAAAGTTGGCAAGAACGTAAAGCCCAAAAGGAGGAGCAGGTACATACCCAGGAGGCGAGTGTATCTGATCACATAAAAATGTAAGACCCTTTTTATTAGGGAGAGAAAACAAAATATTACTTTTGAGGAGGAAAATAAAATGGGTGCAAACAATAATATGAGTGGTAAGGATTTTTTAATTGGAGCTTTAACAGGTGCAATTGTAGGGGCAGCTGCAGCTCTATTGTTAGCTCCAAAGTCTGGGAAAGAGCTTCGTGTAGATTTAACTGATGGATACCATACAGCAACGAAAAAGACTCAAGAGATCGCTAAAAATGTCGGTGAAAAATCTGAGTATCTTGTTGGTAAGGTAAAGGAAGCGGCTACTAATGTGAAAGAGGATCTACAAAACCTTAAAGCCACAGCTATTGGTGAAGCTAAGGATGTGGCGGAGGATGTTAAAGATTCAGCTGAAGATGTAAAGGAAGAAGTGGCAGCAACGATTGATAAAGCAAAAAGTAAATAATACAATATTTAAAGAAAAGGACTAAATAGACAAATCTGTTGGTCCATAAGATAAAAGCCTTGGCAAGGGGATAATACCAAACTGCCAAGGCTTTTCTATCTTATTCATTTGTAGGAATATAGGCTCCAACAACTTCAAATTTCTGCTTATTGTCTATCGTAAGGTATTTCACTTCAACAATGTTCCCCTTTTGAAATTCAGGAATTTTAGCGATAGGAATGATTGTCTTATGAATCATATGATGGAGCTCGCCATCTTTTTTCGTAACGGTTAGATCAAGTAAAATCTGTGGTTGTTCATCTACTCTTACATTGGTTTGTTCAATTGAATTAATCGTTGCTTGAGCAGATGTTCCTTTTTCCAGAACCTCTTTGCTTTGTACGTATTTTTGATTATTACCTTCTATGCTTTTAATCACACCAGCAATTAAGGCCACTGTGACAAGCAATATAAAGAGTATAGCGATTACAACTATTGTAAGTGACATACCAAATTACACCTTTCACTTTTAAAGAATCAAAAATGATTACCCTGCAGCCTACTATTCTTTACTGTACTGAAGTAGTGTAGATAAACAGCTTGCTTCTATTCCCAGCTTAATTCTAACATATCCCCGTGTCTTATCAGTGTATCAAAGGCGGCTAAGTCCTGATTAACTCGCAGAACAAATTTCTTTCCTTTTTCACGACTATGGGTGTCTACATCCACATAACGGAAGATATCTGAAAAGCATAAAGGAGATTCTTCTTTTTCTATAATACTTATTTGGTCCCCTGCTTTGATATTCTCATTGCTATCATCAATAGGCTTATCATTTAGTAATATCATGTAACGACTGTTAGATAGTTTAACTTTTTCCCCATTAAATGTGACCACGATTTCTTCAGAATGCTTGAGATTCTCAGGGATGACATCCATAACTGTATATATTTTTTTTGACATTTGCTTTACTGTAATTTCATCACCATGCTGTATTGGTTCAAGAAGGGAGGTAGGTAGCTTATTCTTAAATATAGCTGCCCCTGGATCCTCTAACCACTTTTCCTCTTGATTTAGGTAATAATGAATCCTTTGGGGCTTCATTTGCTCCGTATCCATGCCGGCAAAGCGTAATGTGTCCTGTACCTGAGAAGGATAGATAATCTTCACCTCATCTCTATCCTTTACGTCATGATCAAGGGATACACGTTGTTGGTTTACGAAAATTTCCGGAGGAATAGAGTAGTTTATACTGTTAATATATACCTGTAGATGCTCAGTATGTGAAACAATATCCTTCACTTTAGCTACTGCATTTCGACCAGTTGCTCCTTCTTGAATGAGGATCTGGTCATTTTCCTGTAAAGGCTGTATAAGACTAGCTGCTGCCCCATTACAAGTAATGGCAGGGGGCTCTCCCAATGTACCAGGTATATGTGTAAGTCGGCCATTAAGCTCTATACTTATAGCTAATCCAGGCTTTCCGTACCAACGATTGATATTAATACCTGAGGAAAGGATCGCATCTCCAATCGTCAGCTTACGTAAATCAAAAAGTCGGACGGTATTTTGATTCACCGTTACAGATAGGTATTTCACCGGGTGCTGCTCGGCTGCGATAGCGATTCCGATTGGTGTGACTGCTTCAGGTCCTGATAAGTTCAATTCTTCAGCCATAGTTATGCTTTGATTTAATTGAAGGCCACGGATTCCAACTCTATTCTCTGGCAATCCCAGGAGATCAGCTACCCAATGATTTAAAGTAGGGGTCAGGGCTCCTCCTCCAATGAGCATCACCGCTTGAGGTGCCTTCCCGTTGAGATTCATAATTTCACGGCTAATTTGAGTAGCTAAATCCTGAATAGCAGGCTGAATCTTTTTGACAAGCTCCATAGATGGAAGCTGTTGATGAAAGCCTAAAACATCATCAAACTCAACGCTCTCCTGCTGATAAAGCTTACGTTTAATCTGTTCAGCATCATTAAAATCTAAAATATACTCATGAGACAGAGCTTCTGTTATTTCATCTCCAGCACAAGGCACCATACCATAGGCTGTAATAGCTCCCTCTGACGTTAAAGCAATATCAGATGTGCCTGCTCCAATATCCACTAATGCTATATTAAGACGACGCATGGTGTTTGGAATAAGCACATTAATGGCTGCTATAGGCTCTAACGTTAAGGCCTCCATCTCTAAGTCCGCTCGCTTAAGAGCTGAAATAAGTGAATCCACGACAACTCTAGGAAGAAACGTCGCAATAATTTCTACGGCAGCTTCCTTCCCTCTTTGATCGATCAGGTTTCCAATCGCTTCATCATCTAACGTATAACGAATAACAGAATACCCTACACAATAGAAATGAGTTTGATCTAAGGCTTTGATTTCCTCAGCCAAATCTGCTTGTGCTAGTTGGACGGCTTCAAGCTCCATGGTTAGGATATCCTCTTGTGTGAGGATAGGTCGCCCTTCAATATCCTTGGAAACTTTTGCTCTTTTTGTTTTAAGAGATCGCCCGGCTGCGGCTACAGCTACTTTACTTAAAGGACCGTGCTTGCCCTCTAGCTTTTGCTTGACCGTACGAATAACCTGAGCTACAGCCATAACATCATGGATTTGCCCATCTACCATGGATCGCTCAGTATGCTCCTGAGCCATATAATCAATGACTTCATATCCTTCAGCATGTTTATGTAAAAGAATGCCCACTACACTTCTAGTTCCAATATCTAAAGCGAAGATGGGCTGTCCATTCTTAGTTGCCATAGGTGACACTCCTTCGAGTCCATTCGACATTTTCTAATCTTTTACTACTTATTCGCCCTTTGATGAAAATCCCCTTCACATTATTGAAAAAAGTTAATATCTAATATAAATAAGACATGTAATGGAGGACTTTTAAAAGTACAAAAATCAATACTTTAACACTTTTATGCTTTTATGCTTTTACCCACTAAAATTTTGCTTGAAATGTAAGCTTAATCATGGTAAAGTTGCTAATAACATTTAAGAGCTTTCGAGCTTGAATTAGATAAAAGGGATAGGAGAGTGGAGTTAGTGAGTAATGAACAGTTAGAGGAATTAAGGAAAAAGCTAGACGATATTAATTTGAAGATTTTAGATCTTATTAATGAACGAGGGGATATTGTTCAAAGCATTGGCCAAGTAAAACAAAAATCTGGGGTGAATCGTTTTGACCCAGTAAGAGAAAGAAAGATGCTCGATGTGATCGCTACGAATAACAAAGGTCCATTTAAAACAGGAACTGTGCAGCATATTTTTAAGCAAATCTTTAAGGCATCTTTAGAGCTGCAAGAGGATGATAGTAAGAAGGCATTACTAGTAAGCCGTAAAAAGCAATCTAATGATACAGTTGTTGATGTAAAAGGAGTGAAGGTAGGAGGAGGTACTCCTGTTTTAGTTGGTGGTCCTTGCTCTGTAGAAAGCTATGAGCAGGTGAAGGAAGTTGCTAATAACCATAATGCAAAAGGCTTAAAGCTACTTCGTGGTGGTGCGTTTAAACCTAGAACTTCACCATATGACTTCCAAGGACTAGGGCTTAAGGGTTTAGAAATTCTAAAGCAGGTTGCTGCGGAGAATGATCTAGCCGTTATTAGTGAAATTGTGAGTCCCGCCGATGTTGAGCTAGCTACAAAGTACATTGATGTAATTCAAATTGGAGCTAGAAACATGCAGAACTTTGAACTGCTAAAAGCGGTTGGTTCTGTGAATCATCCAGTTCTCCTGAAGCGAGGAATGTCTGCTACGATTGAAGAGTTTATCTTCGCTGCTGAATATATTGTCTCAAAAGGAAATACAAACGTTATTTTATGTGAGCGTGGAATTAGAACGTACGAAAAAGCGACACGGAACACCCTTGATATTTCTGCTGTTCCGATCTTAAAGCAGGAAACACATCTGCCCGTTCTAGTGGACGTGACTCATTCTACAGGTCGCAAGGATCTAATTCTACCTACAGCTAAAGCAGCTTTAGCGATTGGAGCAGATGGTGTAATGGTAGAGGTACATCCAGATCCAGCGACAGCTTTGTCCGATGCAAATCAACAATTAGATATTCCTCAGTTTAATGATTTCTTAGAAAAGCTTGACCAGTCCGGATTATTCAAAAAGCAAACGGTTCAAGTATAAATCATTATACAAAGCTTGGTTTAAAAGTAACCCTAATGGTCCAACCATGATACCAATAGCCTCATTTAATGACTAACCATCATTAAATGAGGCTATTGTTTTGCTCAATTATATTTTTAAAATGATAATTAGGAAAGAATAAAAAATGAATGGTCTTTTTTAGCACTAGTCATTGCAGGACAAGCGATTTTACAGTATGATTACAATAATATTATGAAAGTGTTTGAAAGCCATATTTTACCAAATATATAAACTAATCAAATCCATTTAAGAAGAGGTGTGAAAATGAATATAACAATATACGATGTAGCCAGAGAAGCTGGCGTATCTATGGCGACTGTATCCAGGGTAGTGAATGGAAATCCAAATGTAAAACCAGCCACTCGTAAAAAGGTGATGGAAGCGATCAAAAGGCTAGGTTATCGTCCTAACGCTGTAGCAAGAGGATTAGCGAGTAAAAGGACGACAACTGTTGGCGTAATTATACCAGATATTTCAAGCTTGTTTTATGCTGAATTGGCAAGGGGTATTGAGGATATTGCCAATATGTACAAATACAATATCATCTTATGTAACTCCGATCAGCGTATTGATAAAGAAATTCATCTTGTTAATACATTGCTTGAAAAGCAAGTAGATGGATTATTATTCATGGGAAGCCAAATTACAGATGAGCATAAGGATGTATTTACAACAGCCTCTGTGCCAATTATTTTGTCCGCTACAAGAGATTCTGAGGGAGAGCTCCCTTCCGTTAACATCGATTATTTTCAAGCGTCATTTGATGCAACTGTAAGCTTGATTGAACGTGGTCATACTAAAATTGGTTTCATTTCCGGTCCGTTAGAGGATCCGCTTATTGGACAGTCTCGTTTAGAAGGATACAAGAAAGCGTTACGGGATGCGGGAATTGAGTTTGTCGATGAGTATTTGCAGATTGGAAACTATCGTTATCAATCTGGCTTAGATGCAACGGCACAGCTTCTAAAACTAGCTGAACGCCCTACGGCCATCCTAGCGATGAATGATGAGATGGCGGTTGGAGCGATTCATTCTTGCCAAGATAACGGATTAGAAATTCCAAACGACATGGAAGTTATCGGTTTTGATAGCACTCGTTTGTGTGCTATGGTTCGTCCTACTTTAACAAGTGTGGTTCAACCGATGTATGACATTGGGGCTGTATCTATGCGTCTATTAACGAAATATATGAATAAGGAAAAGGTTGAGGAACATAAGGTCATTTTACCTCATCGTATTGAGCAACGCCAGTCTACAAAGCCAGATGATGTAGACGTTTAGTTAAGGACGACAGCAAGGGGAGAGGGGAGTTAAGAGTGAGGAATAGAATTGGTCTTATAGGGGCTATGGAGGAAGAGATTGAGCTGTTTAGAGAACAGATGAACGACATAAAAGAAACATCTAGGGCAGGACTAACTTATTATGCTGGAGAGCTGTTTGGAGCACAGGTAGTATTATGCAAGTCTGGAGTAGGTAAAGTGAATGCTGCCATATGTACACAGATTTTAATTGATGATTTCGAGGTTCAATCTGTTATTTTTACCGGGGTAGCCGGAGGCGTTCATCCTGATTTAAACATTGGAGATATCGTTATTTCTTCGGATTGTCTTCAATACGATATTGATGCTTCTCCGCTTGGTTTTAAGCAAGGTGAGATTCCATATGCGTCAGCCTCTAGCTTTGATGCTGATGAGCATTTAGTTGAATTAGCTCAACGAGGGGCAGAAAGTTTACAGGATGTTCAGGTTGTTAATGGTAGGGTTGTATCGGGTGACCAGTTTATTGCCAATCCTGAGCGTGTGCAAGGTTTATACAAGCAGTTCAATGCTTTCTGTGTGGAGATGGAAGGCTCAGCCGTTGGTCAAACCTGCTTTTTGAACCAGGTTCCTTTTGTTATTATTCGTTCATTGTCCGACAAGGCTGATGGAACGGCCTCATCCAACTTCTTGGAATTTACTAAGCTTGCCTCTGAGCGTTCTTATCAAATGGTAAAAAATATGCTTCAAACCATAAGTGCATAAAGTCATATATATGTAAGCCCATCCCATAATTGTATAAATATAAAAATAAAGAGATAAGTGCCAAGAACCTAAGTAACATCTATAAAAAACCACAATGACCTTTTTTCTCTGGCCATTGTGGTTTTTTGTTGTTAAGAACTATTATTCGTCATCACTGTCATCCGAATCATCTGGATTATCCGGAGTATCTCCTACATCATCATTCTGAAAGCTCATTTTAACTACATTCGAAGGATTAGATTGCCCTTCATCGTTTGTGGCTGTGATGTAATAGTAATAAGCTTCAGGGACGTCTAGGAACGCATGTGAGTATTGAGTTGTTATTGTTTCTGTTAGAATTTGAAAGCCACTGTTAGGCTGTGTAGAATAGTAAATCGTATATAGCTTCACTCCGTCACTGTCAGTATTTGCACTCCAGCTAAGGTCTACACCAAACATACCATGACTTGCTGAAACTCCAGTAGGTGCTGAAGGTACTTTCTGATCAGGCTCGAAGAATGAATCCTGATCAATCTGATCGCTAAGGGCGACAGCAGAAGTCTCTGACGTGTTCCCAGCTATATCTACAGCGACAATTTGATACGCATAGACGGTTCCACTGTTAGCCGATTCATCACGGAATTGTTTAGGTAGATTATCAGTTACACTAGCAATATGTTCAAAATCCTTGTTAGCGTTTGTTCTGTAAATCCGATATCCAGCGATATCATCATCGGCAACAGGATTCCAGGTGACCTCTATCGCATTGTTTCTCCAGCTTGCTCGGACATTAACTGGTCGATCTGGGTCTTTTCCATTTTCTACACGTGGGTCAATCTCAGAAGGAGCAGAATTGTCCCAATCCAGTGGTAGGTAGCGATGTCGTTGACTCTCGAGCTGCTCAGGTATATTTAATGGATCTCGTCTAATGAAAAATCCAGTTGTGATAAAGTCATCTGGTGTGTTGTCATGGGCAATATAAGACTCTCCATTAACAGTTACCATCCTACCGTTCATGACTCTGTCGTCCACTTCTGTCGGAAGGTATTGTCGATTAAAGTAATCGGATACTAGATACCCTGACTGTCTACAAAGATCAGATGGAAGCATCCCTGATTTAGAACAAACCTCTCCTCTGACAATATCCTCTGGCATTTCAAACTTTTCTTCTTTATTCACATATTCCGGCCTTATTTCTTCAACCTTTTTCATTAATGTAGACCATAAGTTATGGTTTCTTTGAGAGAACTGACCCTGAAGTCTTTCTCGTTTCTCATACCCTGTCCATACTCCCATTGTAACCTGAGGAGTATAGCCTACAAACCAGTAGTCAAAGTCGTCATTTGTTGTTCCGGTTTTTCCAGCGATTTCAAGCTCTGAGCCCATGTATCCGCGAATTCTTGAGGCGGTACCATTGTTCACTACAGTTCGTAGCAAATCATTCATAAGAAAGGCTGTCTGTTCTGAAAACACTTGCTTTGGTATATATTCCTGCTCATATACAACGGTGCCATCCAATGTTTCAATACGTTCAATAAGATAAGATTTTTTATGAACTCCCTTATTGGCAAAGGTAGAAAAAGCACTTGTATTCTCCTCTACAGTAAGCCCATAAGTCATACCTCCAATAGCAGCAGGAGTTGCATGGATATCTGATTGCGTTATGGTTGTAATGCCCATATCCTTCAAGAAATCAAAAGGTACTTCCTCGCCAGCTTCCTCCTGTACCATCATCAATGCTTTAATTGCTGGTAGGTTATAGGACTGGTTCATGGCTTGCCTAACGGTTACAAGTCCCTGGAAGTTATTGTTCCAGTTTCTAGGAACCCAATAGTCACTAGTGGACACGTCCCATTTAAAAATGGGTGCATCATCGATAACAGATGCAGGCTGTAAAAGACCAAGCTCCATGGCAGGGCCAAAGTCTAGTAATGGCTTAATAGATGAGCCTGGTTGTCTCGGCTCTCTATTTAAGTTATATTGCAATTCATTAAAATCACGACCTTCAATCATTGCAATAATAGCACCAGTTTCATTATCAATTAAAGTAACCGCTGTTTGTTCTAAATAGCCTTGCTCAATATCTTGATTCGATTCTTCATCTGTTGTTACATACGTATTTTCTCTACTTCTTGGACCGAATAATTCAGGGTCCTGGGCGATCTCATGGAAGGCTTCATAAAGTTCCCGATCAATTGTCGTATACACTTTATAACCGCCAACCGAAAGCTGTCTTCTAGCATGTTCTCTGTATTGGTCACGTTGTTCGTCGGTTAAGTCCTCTCTTGCTATACCTTCTTTTTCTAACTCAAGATCAAAGAGAATATCTATAGCTCTACGTTCAATTTCAAAGGTAAGGAACGGATAACGCTCCACAATCCCTGGAGTTGGCTTGGCTAAGCTTGCTTTAATATCAAAGCTTTTCGCTTCATTATATTCACTTTGGTTAATCATCTCAGTTTCAAGCATACGATTTAATACGTGATTCATCCGGTTTAGACCGTTATCCAGACGCTCCTGTACAACTACACCACTTCGAGTAAAAGGGGTGTAACGCCCTGGACTTTGGATCATCCCTGCTAGGTAAGCGGATTGAGCAATGTTCAGATCCTTAACGTCGACTCCGAAAATTCCTTCTGATGCTGCTTTTACCCCTTCAATGTTAGAGCCGTTAGCATTGTAGCCCATATAGACCATGTTTAAGTACGTTTCTAGGATCTCATTTTTATTAAACATACGCTCTAGACGCATAGCCAAAAGCATTTCCTTAAATTTTCTTTCAAAGCTACGATCAGGTCCTAGAATTTGGTTCTTAACAACCTGCTGAGTAATTGTACTTCCCCCTGACCCATCTCCAGCCATTGTAAACTGCTCGATAACGGCACGAGATACAGCTCTAGGGTTAATACCATTGTGCTCGTAGAAAATATGATCCTCTGTAGCTAAGATGGCATCGACTAAATGTTGCGATACCTCTTCTAGTGTAACAGGCTGAGATACTTCAGCCGTACGTAAGTAGCCGATGAACTCATCATTCTTAAAGTATGCTTCACCTGTTTGGTTAAAGTTATTTAAGTAATTATAGATTTCATCATAATCACGCAATGGTTCGTCCTGAACATGTGAAGCTAAAAAGCCTGCGGCAACTCCGCCTGTAAACAGTACTCCCATGACCGCAAGAACGAGCAGGACCTGCATAACAATCCAAGTGGCTTTTAGTGGACGAACTCCTTTTTTCTTTTTCGGCTTCACCGATTTATTTGTTGTTGATTGATTTTTTACCATTTTTATCCCCCTTGTGGCTCCACACCATTATAGCATAATCCATGAGGTAGATCATATATCATTAAGACGAACAGAATGTGAAAAAGTTGTTGCGAAAAGCACTGTGAATGATTGACAATTTATTAGAATGATGATAATTTATATCAATACAGTGAGCCTATCCTTAGTATGGGCTTACGTGAAGAAAGTTAATATATAACGTTGAATGAAGCCAGTAGTGGGATCTTATAGCTTGCAGAGAGTCGATGGATGGTGCAAATCGATACTTGGGATTCATACGAATTACCTTCAGGAGTTATTGTGATGAACATGAACAAATCAGTAGTCACAATCGGTCATGGCCGTTATCCTATTTGAGTGAGAAGTAAGCTACGTATTGTAGCAAATCTTCTAACAAGGGTGGTACCGCGAGAACAGCTCGTCCCTTTTTGGGATGGGCTTTTTTTATTTCTTTTTTATTCTGGAGGATGGGGGAAGAAGCAAACTTTCAGCTTTCAGTATAATGCTTTAAGAATAGTAGGAACATAGAAAGTAAATAAGGAGATGAAGGGCATGAGTGAAAAGCAGGAGCTAACACTTGAACAGCAAAAGGAAGTAGATAGGCAGCTAGAGGTGCTTAAGCGTGGAGTGGTAGAAATTGTTCCTGAAGAGGATTTAAGAAAAAAAATAGAGAAATCTATTCTTACAGGAAAGCCGCTAAAAATCAAGCTTGGATTAGATCCAACAGCTCCAGATATCCACATTGGTCACACTGTGGTTATTAACAAGCTACGCCAGTTTCAAGACTTCGGTCATACGGTGCAGCTATTAATGGGAGATTTTACAGCAAGGGTTGGAGATCCAACAGGGAAATCGGAAACCAGAAAGCAGCTTACAGAGGAAAATGTTCTTGAAAATGCCAAGACATATGTTCAGCAATATGGGAAAATTTTGGATATGTCCAAAACAGAGCTTCATTATAATAGTAAGTGGTTAAGTAGCTTGAACTTCTCTGATGTTGTAAATTTAGCGGCAACGATGACCGTTGCTCGTATGCTTGAAAGAGATGATTTCTCTAAGCGTTATACTAACAATCAGCCAATCAGCATCCATGAATTTTTCTACCCTTTAATGCAAGGCTATGATTCAGTAGCGCTTGAATGTGATATTGAGCTTGGAGGAACTGACCAAAAGTTTAATCTATTGATGGGTCGACATCTGCAAAAGGAATACAATAAACCACAGCAGGTCGCAATCATGACACCGTTACTTGAGGGATTAGATGGTGTAAACAAGATGAGTAAAAGTCTTGGGAATTACATCGGAATTGATGAGGAACCTAACCAAATTTATGGAAAAGCAATGTCTATACCTGATGAGCTTATGTTAAAGTATTTTGAGCTGACTACTCCTATTTCTGTGGAGGAAATTAAGGAGCTTGAAGAAGGGATACAGAGTGGGGCTGTTCATCCAAGGGATGCAAAAATGAAGCTTGCTAGAACTCTTGTGGAGCTGTACCACGATGGGCAGGCAGCTGAGCAGGCCGAGGCGCACTTCAAAACAGTATTCCAGCAGCGTGCTCTTCCAACGGATATTCCGGAGGCTGATTGGACAGGTGAGGCTGAGGTGAAAATCGTTGATTTAATTGCTGAGCTTGGTCTTGTTCCATCTAAAGGTGAAGGTAGAAGGATGGTTCAGCAAGGGGCAGTCAAGATAGATGAGCAGAAGATTGAGGACTTGAATCAGGAGATTAGCGTAGCTTCGGGGATGATTATTCAGGTAGGAAAAAGGAAGTTTGCAAAGATTAAATAGCTGAATAAAAAACGTAGCAAAACTCTAGGATATCTGAGTGTAGCTACGTTTTATTTTTGCTCCTAATTACTATGTTAGTTCCGCCCATCGCTCCTTTGTATTGTATAATCCCTTCTGATTTCTATATAAGTCTCTAGCTAACAATCCTAAAAATAGGTTACACCATCTATTTCATCTTCTATATATTTAAAATATTTTTGGATTCTTTTTGCAGGATTTGTACGAAGGTGTTCAATATCTAATCGCTTCGGAATTTTACCCGCCATGTAAAGAATTCTTAAAGCAGTCCCCATCCTAATTTCTGCTTCTTCTAAGGGCATATTGTATCCAGCTATAAAGGAACGCCAACATTCCTGCAATTGATTCGAGGAGATCAAATGGAGCCTAGGAACACCAGTATCAAAGGAATAATGACTAAATCCACACTCATCAAAATCTAACAGGCACCATTCGGTGGTGATTGTCTGAAGAATATTACCAAAATGAACATCTCCATGTACAAAACTTTTCTCTTTTGTGGTGAATGGAGTAGGTAGGTTTGTAAGTCTATTAGCTAGGTCTTCCCATCTTGTTTTGTCCTCTATAGTCAGAAATGAAGCCTTTAATAAGCTCTCCGTAGCTTCTGTTATGATGGATGTTTTAGAGTATGTTGGTCTATTAAAGCCTAACCAATCTTTTGCTCTGTTTTCTGTAATTTGTAGGGATTTTTTGTGTAGGATAGACAGCTTGTTTCCTAGCTTATAATAATCCTCATCTGTGGGGTTTTCTATATGCTCACCTGTGATATATTCGAACAATACATAGTAATAGGTAGAGGAAGCATCAACGACCATTGAAACATACTCGTTATCCGCGGTTTTTAATGGAGTGGAGATAAATAGGTAAGGTTTTAAGGAAAGTAACCATTCTATTTCCGCTTTTATTTGAAGTAAATCAAACCTTTGTACTCTGTATTTCTTTAGGATGTACGTATTGGATTCGATTTGTCGGCCTGCTCTCTTTTTACCTTTTACAATCATGATTTGATTTTCACCTGTGTGAAGAAGAGAGAGCTTTGAGATTGGATGAATGTTGTATTTTTCTTTCAATAAGGATTCTTCTTTGTGAAAGGACACGCTTTGCTACACTCCTTAAAGAGGGTTAATGATAGACTATTGGGCTTTCCTAATGAGATTGTCAACCGAAGCTTTTACGTCAAACTTTTGTGTTGAATATAGTACTCAATCAATCTTTGCCCATAGCTCCTCAGGGTTTACTTCGTAAATACCATCTTCACGATACATGAAATGATTGATAATAAATTCACGCCGAATGGTAGCGCAATCCTCGTGAAATTGTTTGATGAATTCATTAATCTCTTTTTCTGTGTATTTTTGTCCTACTTTTAGTTTTTTTACTAGATATTCAAAAATAATGAGCTTCTTTTTACGCTGGGCTGGTATCGTTTTGAGCTTACCCTCGGGACTAATGAAGTTGGATAGAACGGTTATTTTTTCTTTCTCTAGATCAGTACGCATCTCTTTTTCATCCTCTCTGGTTGAATTTCTTTTTGTTACTGTGTTAAGAATGGCTTGTGCATTCTGCTCTAAGGTTTTGAGCTGTAGGTGATAATAGATGGTGTTTTTATCCCGTCTTTCTTTTACTAGCCCTACATCTCGTAATTTGTGCATATGGTGGGTGATGGTAGGGGGAGTGACCCCTAGCTTACTAGCTAATGCTTGGCCATGAAGGGGCGAGGCTGCTAATAGGCTTAAAATTTTGATCCTAATGGGATCTGCAAGAGCTTTGTGAAAGCTAACTAGTCGGTTTAACTGCACAGTTTGTCACCTCATAAAGAACATGATGAATGTTTATCTATTTTAATAATCATCTAATTAGATATATATCTAATTTATCACACAGAGATATCATGTCAAGGAAGTTTTGGATGAAATTCTCCAACATAAAGGATTTTTAAAACATTTGTAGAAATAAGTTCCTTAATGTAGAAAATTATTTCTTGAATGAATAGAAGACTTTTTTATATAGATGAGTTTTGCTTTTGACAATTTCTTTTTGGATGGGGAATTCTATGCTTGAAGAAGCTATGAGAGAAATAGTGGCGCTATATAGGATGAAGAATCAAGTGGAGCGTCCACTTATCGTTGGTGTTGATGGCTTTGGGGGATCCGGGAAAACCACTTTAGCTCTCCTTCTAAGTGATCAATTGAAAGAAGCAGGAATAGATGTTTTAAATGTGTTTCATATGGACGATTTTATTGTTGAAGCAAAGAAAAGATATGATACAGGATTTGATGAATGGTACGAATATTATTATTTACAATGGGATGTAGAGCTGATTAAAAACACATTATTTAAGCCGCTACATCAACAGACATCTTCAATCACGGTACCATTTTATGATAAGGTAAACGATGCAATCTATGAAATGAATCAAAATATACGAACACATAGTGTAATATTATGCGAGGGTATTTTTCTGCAAAGAGATGAGTGGAGGTATTACTTTGATTATGTAGTTTTTATAGACTGTCCCCAAAAAATAAGATATGAAAGAATAATAAATCGCGATGGAGAATCTCAAGAATTGCTAAATAAATATGAGAGAAGATATTGGAAAGCTGAAAAGTATTATTTAAGCAATAAATCCCCTATTGAGAGAGCTAATAAAGTACTAAGCTGTATAAAAAAGAGTTAAATGGAGGATTATCTAATTGATCAATTATTCAGGTACAGTAAAAATAGATACCGAAAGATTAGTTCTTAGACAGTTTACTATTGAAGATGTTGAAAGTGCTTATAAGCACTGGTTATCCGATGAAAGAGTATCTGACAATCGGGTAAGTCCTGCTCATATAAGGCTTGCAGAAACGAGTAAACGGATATCAGAAATTATAAATCAATATACAAGTCCTGAATATTGTTGGTGGGCACTGGAGCTTAAGGAAGACGGGAATTTAATTGGTGAGATTTATCTATATGAATTTGAAGCGCAAACAAGTAATTGTGAAGTTGGTTATTCATTGGGCTATGAGTGGTGGAATAAGGGCTATGGTACAGAGGCGCTTAAAGCTGTTATTGGTTTTGCTTTCAGACATATGAGGGTTCATAAAATATCTGCAGCCCATAACACTGATAATCCTGCATCTGGGAGGGTTATGATGAAAGCCGGAATGAAGCAGGAGGGGGTGATCAGACATATGATCCGGAACTCAAAGAATCAATATAAGGACTGTGCTGTTTATGGAATTCTTGATGAGGATTTTTATGAATAATAGAAGATATAAAGACGCACTCATGCCACATTATATGTAGGCTTAAAGGCGTCTATTTTGTTTGTTGCATATGTTGATTCCAGATCGTTTTTAAACGTTGAGTAAAAAAGTTCGCAGGTTAATGATTCATGTCACTTAAACCCGGACTGTGCTCATTCGGCATTTCACCAAGCTGTGGAACCGGGAACCCCTTAGGAGGTTCTGTGATAGACAGCTCTCCACCATTCCGACTCGGGCTTTTTCCCTGAAAAATTTCAGCAATACGTGTTTCATCTAATCTAAAATTAAATTGTACATTGTGATACCCCATATCAACATATTTCCTACATTCGGGGTATTTATTAATATCATAGTTAGGAACAGGGAATAGCTTTGCCCAATCTACACCTAATGTCTCCAATGCTTTAGCAAAAGCATTTTGATGAGCATTATCTCGAACAATTAGAAATCCAAGAGTTTCTCTCAATGTTTGATTAGAGCTCATTTCATAAATTCTTGTTTTTTGTAAGACACCTGTAGATTCAAGAATAACATTGTTGAGCATATCACTAATTAAGTTTCCATGATTATAAACCCAAGAGCCGTTCCATGGATTCCCTCCAGCATCAACAGGAAGAGAGCTTTGAGCCCCCATAATAAAATGATGAGGATTAGCATGCTTAATAGCTTCATCTAGAGGAGCATGGTCTACCCCCGCATTCCCAGGTAAAGACTCACCTGCCCCATCTAACAATTGATTGATGGTATTTTGAACTAACTCAACATGGGCAATCTCCTCCAAAAAAACACCACGAAGTAAATCTCTAAATTGCTTTTCTTTTCCTCTAAAGTTCGAACTTTGAAAAAAATACTGCATCATGGTTCTCATTTCACCAAACTGTCCACCAAGTGTTTCTTGAAGAACCTTAGCTGCTGCAGGATCAGGTCGATCAGGCTTAATAATGTTAATTAATTCCTCTTTGTAGTAATACATCAAGTTCACTCCTCTTGGGAAATATAATTCTAAATTATCTTCCCCAGACCCACCAAGATAATTCCTGCGCGATTCTTAAAATAAATTTCGAAAAAGGAGTTAGACGATGAAATTTTTGTACAAGCTTTTGTTAAATGGGATTGTGGTCGTTCTATTTACACAATGGTTTACAAACGCAACCTTCTGGCAATCCATTATCTCTGCGATTGTGTTTAGTGGCTTAGCGTATGTTGTTGGAGATCAGCTTATACTACGTAGAAGCAATAATACTGTAGCTACTATTGCCGATGCCGGATTAGCATTTGTTTTCTTTTGGGTCGTTTCCAATATGTTCGACTGGACAATGTCCTTCGGTGAATTGGTTATTCTTACCTTAGCGATTGGAATTGCAGAAATAGCTTATCATAGGTTTTTAGCAAGTGGAGCAGAGAGAGCCACTGAATAGTTTTCGAGCCCCGTCCGTAGATGGGGCTCTTTTCTTAGCTTAATTTGTTACCAAAGACACGGATACCCTTGGTCTAGTAGACTTATACCATTGGAAACAAAGAATGAATATAAGAACGACGTCAATTGCGTCACCACCATAGTACATCAGCATTCCTCCTATTTCCGCTTGTCCTGCAGATACGCCAGAGGGAGGGTTCGCATAGATGTATTTCGATAAGATGCCATGACCAGCTAGCGCTAAGACTAAGACAACTGAACGATAAATAAAGCTAAAACGATGTGGAGATTGGTCAATATAAATCATTGATACAGTAAAAAAGTACCCTGCTAAGAAAACATGCAAGTGAATGAGAAAATGTAAAAGCAGATTTTGCTGCATCGCCATATACAACTCGGTTGTATATAGAACCCATAGACCTCCAATATTAAAAATAGTAGCGACAACGGGATGAGTAGGAACACGCATTGGCCAGCTTTTTAAAATTCGTGCAAGTCGGCGTGCTGTAGGTATATTTACTGTTCTTAAGAGAAGTGTTAAAGGAGCAGACAAAGCAATTAAAAGAGGAGCCAGCATTCCCAAAAACAAATGACCTATCATATGGGCTGTAAAATTTATATGAGCTAACTCTGCTAGAGGGCCCACAACGGATATGGCAGCACAAAGAACTCCTAAGAACCAACAAATATAACGGTGTATGGGCCATTTTCGGAGATGCTTATACTGGTTAGATTTCATGGTTGCTACTGTATACATAATCAGTGCAAAGATAAACAATAATACTATAGTTTCAAACGAGACGATAGTATGCCCATGAGAAAGGTGACTCATTTTTATGCTTTCCTTTCAACTTGTTGTGATTTCCGCCTAGCACGAGTAATAAAGAAAATACCTACAACGATCATTAAAGCAGCTATGATATTCCAGACCATATCATAGACAAACACATTTTCTACATAGCGGATTTGATGAAGCCTCATAAGCTTATGCTGTATGGTCCCATCGTATAACTGGAATGCTCCAGCCCCAGCCAATACACTTCCCCACCACCTCATAGGCAACCATGCTTGTTGCCGGCGAAGGTCGGCAAACATAAATAATCCCCCGATAGTAGCAAACCAACTAAGTGCGTGAAATAACCCATCGGATATGAGGCCAATGGCAGTGGTGGAACGGTCATAAAAATGATGCCAGCGTAATAATTGATGAAATACAGTCTCATCTATAAAAGCAACTATCCCAATACCAAATAGAAGGCCAGACCAAAGGTTTTGACGTGAATAATTGTGATGGGCATCGTTAGAAGGTGTTGTATTTTTAGTTACATCAGTCATAAAATCCTCCTTGAAATAAATGGAATGAATTTTTTGTTACGTTGCATATGTTCAGTTTATCCATAATTGAAAGGTTACACACAATACAAAAAACCCTAGAAGCCTTGTTATAAGGAATTTCTAGGGTTTGAAATGTTGTTATCTAGCTTTCTATTAAAAAATACTATTTCAGCACGCCACTTAAACTTCCGCTTTTAGTAAATAACTGATCAATTCGTTTTTCAACAGCTTGGTCTAAAATAAGAGGTGGGGCATGGTGTGGCTTTGTTCTAGCATCTATAATAACATTGTCACAACCCCAATGTTTAAATGTAATGTCCTCGTTCACCCCATAAATATCATGTGAAGGATTACTCCGGGTGAAGGTTGTCCATAGAAAATTATCTAACGTTTCACTGACAAAGGAGCTGTTGTCACATAGAACAATTAGCGGACAGCTAGACATCTCTTCACGCATACTAATGGCATTTGTCAGCTCATGCATCTGCTTTTTTGCATCCGCATAGGTATTGAAAGCTGGACCTTCGACAGCAACAATACCTGGGAGAACAAGCCGAGGATTGGTGTAATTCCGTAGCTCTTTAAGCTGTCCCGGAACCTCGGTACAGAGGTCACGCTTCTTGTCACCACAAGCAGCAAATATGACTTTACTTCCCTGGTTCAGTCCCTGACCAGAATAATCTAATGTATCGATGGTCGTGTTCGTCTGAAAATGAATATCTCGCTTCAAATCGATACGCTCCAGTATGTATGAAAAGAGCTCAGATACTCTATGGGTGCTAAGGGGCTGCCCTTCTTCGGCGGCAATAAATAAATATTTGGCAAGGCTAAGTTGATTTGTACCAAGAATCCGGTTAGCAATCGTGAGCAACTCAGCTGGTTGTTTTACCTTAGTATATGGAGTATAGCGTTCGTAACCAATAGCAAGTAGCAAAGGATGTACCCCGGCAGCGTCAACGGCATGTACCTCTTTTACCCCTGGAATCTCCTGCTTTATAGCCGCACCTGTGAGCTCATGAATAAGTGCTCCAAACGTCGTATCTTCCTGCGGCGGTCGTCCAACGACTGTAAAGGGCCAGATTGCATTTTGTTTAGCATAGACTTTTCGGACTCGCATCATAGGAAATGGATGGGTTAAGCTATAGTATCCAAGATGATCACCAAACGGTCCCTCAGGCTTCGTTTCGGAGGGGTGAATTTCTCCGGTAATGACAAAGTCGGCGTCTTGGCTTATGCAATATCCATCTGCATCATAGCCATACCTAAACCTTCTGCCCGCTAATAATCCAGCAAACAACATTTCACTCAATCCTTCGGGTAACGGCATAACTGCTGATACGGTATGTGCAGGAGGTCCTCCAATAAAGATACTTACTTTAAGTGGTTCCCCATTACGATTGGCCTTATGCTGATGAATTCCGATACCCCGATGGATTTGATAATGCAAGCCGATTTCCTTGTTGGTTTCAAAATCATTACCTGTAAGTTGTACTCGGTACATCCCGAGGTTTGCTTTCATAATGCCTTTCTTATCAGGATCCTCACTATATACCTGTGGCAACGTAACGAAAGCCCCTCCGTCCATGGGCCAATGTTTAATTAATGGAAGATCAGTTATCTTGATTTCGTTGAAGCCTGATAAACCGTTCCCTCGTTTAAGCGGTAGAGCTTTTATTGCCGATGTAGCTTGGTGAATATGCCGAAAAGGATTCTTTAAAGCCTGCATTGGGTCATTACGTAAAGCGATGACATTCTGTGTTGAATCCCATGTCTTTCTAAAAATAAATTTGCCTCTCTCAAGTGTCCCGAACAAGTTTGAAACTGCCTGATAACGTGATCCTTTAACATTTTCGAATAAAAGAGCTGGACCCCCTGCCTCATAAACTCTCAGGTGAATGGCGGACATTTCAAGCAGAGGATCTACTTCTTCGCGTATTCGGACGAGCTGCCCATTCTGTTCTAAATCTTTTATGCAAGCTTCTAATGTTGTATAAATCTTAAAACACTCCCTTCATCAGCTATCTCTATATATTCAGTAGTGGTTTTAGTGAATAAATAAAATTCTATATTATCCCTTCCTCTATAGTACTGATATTTGAATAATATCTCAACTTAGTAATTACTTACGTAGACCTTTGGTTATTACTTACGTAGACCTTTGGTTATTACTTACATTATAACCTATAGTTGTTCCCAATAGGGAGGTTCTAATCGACCAAGTCAGGCGGAACAAGTGGATTCAACAAAGCAGAAAAAATATAAAAACCCTAGAAGCCTTGTCATAAAGGCGTTTCTAGGGTTTGAAATGTTGTTATCTACTAAGCACAGGGCTTAACGAGAGTAAAACTCAACGATAAGAGACTCAGTGATTTCAGCAGGTAGCTCACTGCGCTCAGGTGTGCGTGTAAATTTACCTTCTAAAGCATTATCGTCAAAAGTTAGGTAATCTGGTAGGTAGTTGCGAGCTTCTAAGGCATCTTTAACTACGTCAAGATTTCTGCTCTTTTCACGAATTCCGATTACGTCACCAAGCTTAACGCGGTATGAAGGAATGTCTACCTTTTTACCATTAACAGTAACGTGACCATGGTTAACTAATTGACGAGCCGCACGACGAGTACGACCTAAACCTAAACGATAAACTAAGTTATCTAAACGAGACTCTAAAAGGATTAGGAAGTTTTCACCGACGATCCCGCTCATTTTACCAGCATCATCAAAGATGCGACGGAATTGACGCTCGTTAACTCCATACATATGACGAAGCTTTTGCTTCTCTTGAAGCTGAACACCATATTCGCTTAATTTTTTACGCTGAGTTGGGCCGTGTTGACCAGGAGCGTAAGGGCGTTTTGCTAATTCTTTACCAGTACCGCTTAGGGAGATACCTAAACGACGGCTTAATTTCCAAGTTGGTCCTGTATAACGTGACATAGTACCATTTCTCCTTCCATTTTTAGAAAAATAAATGGAAAAATAACAGTGGTAATCTCCTGCATATGTCTATTTTGTTTTCACACATCCTCGCCCTGATAGCAGAGGGTTACGCGATGCACCTTTTTCTAAGATCAGCCGCGATCAAAAGGAACAAAATAGTGAGGGTCATATGAGTGTTCACCCTAGCTATCTTCCGCATTATTCACAAATGATATTTTATCTCTTTTTTATAGTGAAAGTCAAGTTTATTTGTAATAAAAGCTGTTTGAAGGTCGTGATTTTCTCTTAGCATGATAAAAGGGCGAGATAAAGCTGAAAGGAAAGCTTTAACCACCTCTAAATGTATTAAATCTATAAATGCTCTTACATTAATGTTTAGTTTAAGAGTTTGGCTGGTAAATGTCATGATCCACATAACGCTCACCATTCAACTCACTAATAACATTAATGGCTACCTTACCACCGTCACCGGCTGTAATGATCGCGTGAACACTAACACCAGCAGCTGTACCTGCTGCCCAGACCCCATCAATATTTGTTCTGCCTTGCTCATCAACCTGAAGAACTGTCTTAATACGTGGTTCTGTTCCAGGCTTAGTAATAACACCTAATTGCTCGGCTAATGCTAGAGCGACTCCTGTTGATAAAATAACATGCTTTGCATCAAACTGTTTATTTTCTGATGTTGTAATGGTAAACGTACCATCGCCATTTGTTTTAATCTCAGTAGCTTCTTCCTCAACTAAATCAGCACCAAGGCGTTGGAATTGTTTTATACCCGTTTCCACAAGCTCAGGTCCAGAAATTTCAGTAATACCGTAGTAGTTCTCAAACCAAGCTTTTTTGGTCATACCTTTATCATGGTCAACGACAAGTGTTTTTTTACCTGCTTTTGCTGTGAAAATGGCTGCGCTAGCACCTGCTGGTCCAGCTCCAATAATGGCTACGTCATACATGTGCAAATTCCTCCTTCATCATTGTTGAAGATCTTATCTTGTATTATTACCCATTTTCAATCCTTAATCAACATAAAAGTATAATAAGTATCTAGAATTTAGTTACTTATTTTAATGTAGAACTTAGAAGGGTATTGAAGCTTCTATGAAGAATTTGGTATACTTTCATTATGAATGAGCGTTCAGTCGAATGGTAGTCTAAATAAAAGAAAGCGTTTTCATTTTAAGGAGGAGAAGAATGAAAAAGGTTCGAATTGGAGCAGGGCAAGGATTTTATGGGGATACGATCTATGGAGCACTCAATGTAGCTAAATACGGGGATGTGCAGTATATTTGCTTTGATTGTTTAGCTGAACTGACAATGGCTATTTTACAAAAAGATAAGCAAAAAGACCCTTCAAAAGGGTACACGAAAGACATCACTGTAACAGCAAAAAATCTTCTTCCTTATGTAAAGGAAAAAGGAATCAAGCTGATTACTAATGCAGGTGGTATAAATCCAGAAGCTGCTCGTGAAGAGGTGTTAAGAATTGCTCGAGAAATGGGTATAGAGGACTTAAAGGTAGGGATTGCAACGGGAGATAACATTTATCCTTTATTAGAGAGCTTTAAGCAAAAAGGCATATCCTTAGCTGACTATGATACTGGCGAAGCCTTCAATAAACCAAATGATGAGATTCTATTTGCAAGTGCTTATTTAGGAGCTTGGCCCATTGTTGAATGTTTGCAGCAAGGTGCGGATATTGTGATTACTGGACGCACAACGGATACAGCTCAGTTCCTAGCCCCGTTAATCCATGAGCTAGGCTGGGGAGAAGAGCAGTGGGATTTACTGGCTCAAGGTATTCTTTTAGGACATCTAATGGAATGCTCTGGTCAAGCTACTGGAGGAAATTTTAGTGGTGACTGGTGGAATGTTCCTGAATTAGAGAAGGTGGGATATCCGGTTGCAGAAGTCTATGAAGATGGCATGGCGTATTTAACCAAGCCAGATCATACAGGGGGAAGAGTTTCTGTGGATACATTAAAGGAACAGTTTTTGTATGAGATCCACGATCCAAGTCATTACATCACTCCTGATGTTATCGCAGACTTTACAAATGTTCGATTTGAAGAAATAAAGGAGAATGTTGTTCAAATTAGCGGGGTGAAGGGAAAGCCTAAGCCGCCAACATTAAAAGCTATTATGGGCTATTCTAACGGATACATGGGTCAAGGAATGTTAGGTTATTCTTGGCCTGACGCATTGCAAAAGGCTCGAAAAGCAGATGAAATTGTAAGAAAGCAGATTGAGCTTTACGGTATAAAAGTAAATGACATTCATACCGAATTTGTGGGATACAACTCGATCCATGGGCCATTAGCTGAGCCGGTAGACGAAGAAAAGCTGAATGAAATCTATTTGCGGGTAGCGGTGCAAACAGATACGAAGGAGGAGGCTGCTCAGTTTGGTCGTCTATTTCCTCCATTAGCGTTAAACGGGCCACCTTTCGTTGGTGGACTAGCAAATCTATTTTCTGTCAGACAGCTGCTAGGTCTTTGGTCAGTTCTTATACCGCGTGAAGAAATTGAAGTAGGCGTGGTTACAAATGTGAAAGGGGTATCGACAAATGGCTGAGATTCAATTGCGCTATGTGGCTCAGGCACGTTCAGGAGATAAAGGGAATACATGCGACTTAGGATTGTTTGCAAAGACTGAGGAAATGTATAAAGTGTTCAAGGAGCAAGTGACGGTTCAGAGGGTTAAGGAGCACTTTAAAGGGATTGTAGAAGGAGATGTGTCTAGATATGAAGTAAAGTCCATTTATGGGCTAAAATTCGTACTTGAGCAAGCCCTAGGTGGGGGAGCGCCATCCTCATTACGTACAGACAATCTAGGAAAGTCCTTCGGTTCAAATTTATTACGAATGAGAATAGAGGTTCCAGATGAATTGTTAAATGAGCAACATTGTATAAAGCTACCACAGTGACTTCTACCTGAAGAAAAGAAGCTTAAACTAGATGGAATATTGGGTAGTTTTATAGTCAGTATTAAGAATGTATAGTCAAAATAATAAAACGAATATGGGGCTCCACTTGGGGGTCCCACTTTTTTTACCTATCAAAATGAGCAACTTACTCAGTAAAGAAGTGGAGTTTATTGTATGCAAAATGGAAAGTAGTAGATACTAAAAGCAGAAGAAACGTTTAACAGAGGAGAAGGTTTATGGAAAAATATCGAATTCTTCTATGCGTGGTTCTTTTGCTATTCAGCTGTTTTTCAGGTACTTATCAAAATCAAGTATTTGCTAAAACGAAACAAGAGTATGTAGAGCAAGGAGAAGTTATATGGGAGCTTCCTACAAAAGAAAAGCTAATCGCACTAACCTTTGATGATGGACCGCATGCCGTATATACACCTCAAATATTAGATTTGTTATTAGAATATGATGCCAAAGCAACTTTTTTTATTATTGGCTCTAGAATGAATCAGCACCAGGACATTGTTAGAAGACAGTTGGCTGAAGGCCATGAGCATGGCAATCATACATTTAATCATGAAAGGTTCTCTAGATTGTCTAAGGAGCAAATATGGCAGGAGCTTAAGCTTACAGAGCAGGAATATCATAATTTGACTGGGCACCATCTTAACCCATATTTCAGACCACCCGGTGGACGATACAATGAAAGAATCGTTGAAGCGGTAGTAGAGCGAGGCTATCAGGTAGTAATGTGGTCCTGGCATCAGGATTCAAGAGATTGGAGTAAGCCTGGCGTACAAAAAATTATTGATAATGTTTTAGGTGGTACGAGACCTGGAGATATTGTTTTATTCCACGATTCAGGAGGAAATCGTAAGCAGACTGTAGAAGCACTTAAGACTATCCTTCCTGCTTTAGTTCAGTCGGGATATCGGATGGTGACATTATCAGAGCTTATGCTTGTTAACCAATTAGGGACATCAGATTTAAAGTAAGGGACACATTTGTGGAAGTGCGTAACTGAAGATGGTAGTATTTTTAAAAAGGTAATAAAGTAACATCAAGAATATACGTTGGGCATCAGGACACTATCACAATAGTTTGTACGTATAAAGGGGAAATTGTGATGAATGAGAAGGAAAAGGATTTTAATCCGCTTTTCAATGAGTGGGCTTCCTCCTACGATCAAACGGTAGAGGATAAGGACGGGGAATACAATGAAGTATTTGAAAACTATGCAGACATTTTAGCCCAAATCGTTGGCCATCTCCCACAGCAGGCAGGTCGAGTTCTAGAATTTGGTGTAGGAACCGGAAATCTTACTCAGCAGCTAGTACACAAGGGCCACACTGTTATTGGAGTAGAGCCATCGGTAGAAATGCGTAAAGTTGTACAGCAAAAAGGTATCGAAGTAGATCTGCGCGAGGGACATTTTTTGGATATCCCTATGCAAGAGGAGGAAAAGGTAGATGCTATTGTAAGCTCCTACGCTTTTCATCATCTAACCTTAAGGGAAAAACAAAGGGCTCTAGAAAGTTTGAAAAAATATATGCAGGCCCACACTCTCATTATTTTTGCTGATACTTCATTTGAGGATGAAGGTAAAAAGCTAGAGATTATGGAGAGAGCGGAGCGGCAAGGGAAACCTAATCTGCTGGAAGATCTTAAAACAGAGTTTTATGAAACGATTGAGGATTTGGAAGAAATATATAAGGCTTCAGGCTTTGACGTGGACTTTGAACAAAAAAACCGGTACGTTTGGATTAGTGTGGCGAAATTATCTGAGAAGTAAAGGAAGAATGGTTTCTTGCAAGCAGTAGCTTTAACTCTGCTTGCTTTTTTGTGTTTCTAGTTTGTATATTGAAATGAAGATTTATCTTATTAGTTAAAAGGTAGCCGTAATGATTGAAAAAGCTTAATATAAAACTGTCAACTTAGAGAAGCGATTAGTTAAAGAAAAAAGGAAAGTGAAAAAGAACAGGGAAACATAAATGAAGGAAGAGAGAAAGAAACAGTGAAAGAGAGAAAAAGATAAAGAAAGAGAAAAAGTAAGAAATAAGGAAAGAGAAATAGTAAGAAATAAGGAAAGAGAAGCCAAGGAGTGAGATTTTTTAGAGAAGCTAGACATGGAAATCTATCAACAAGCGAAAGAATTTATTACTAAATGCTACACAGAAATAAAACAAGTAGAGAAAATAGAGAGCAGGCTCATAGAAATAGAGAATGAGCTCAAGGAAAGTGGTCATTATGAGCATACAGCCATAGAGCTTGAGCACGGAGCAAAGATGGCTTGGAGAAATAGTAATAAGTGTATCGGAAGATTGTTCTGGTCCTCCCTAAGGGTGATTGATGCTAGAGAAAAAACGTCTGAGGAAGAGGTTTATCAGGCGATAAAGGAGCATATTAAGTTCGCTACAAACGATGGGAGGATCATTCCTACCATTACCATTTTTGCTCCAAAGGTACAGGGCAATCAGCAGTTCCGTCTATGGAACCATCAGTTAATCCGTTACGCAGGTTATGAGCAATGAATTAAAGAAGCCTAATTACTTTTATCAAGAACAACCGTATTAGATAATAAAGGAAAAACAACAAAGCTAAGCGAATCCTATATTAATAGCAAAGGATTGAATAGAAAAAAATAGATTACTGCAGTACAGGATACAAGGAGGATCACCAATGAGCACTGCCATGGAGGGACAAGCAAAGGAGAAAATCATTGCTGCCGCCTTAGAGCACTTTTATTATACGGGATTTAGTGGAACAACCATCCGTCAAATTGCGACGAAAGCCGGAGTCAATCAGGCGTTAATTTCCTATTACTTCGGAGGAAAAAAAGGTTTGCTTGAAGCATTAATGGTTCAATTTTATGAGGATTTTTTTAAGGCCATTGATGGTGCTTCGGAGAAGAATGAGTTACTTACACCTATGGATAAGCTAATTCAAATAATGCAGACAGCCTTTGACTATTTATTTGAACAGTATAAAATGACAAGGTTTATTTACCGTGAGCTAACATTGGATTCTACATTAATTAGAGAAGTAATGACCATTTACCTCAACAAAGAAAAATATTACTACGCCAATATATTAGAAGAGATTCAAGAAATAGAAGAAGGACCAGCATTTGATGTTGAAATGATGGTCCTCCAGTTAACGAACGCTTTATATATGCCTTTCTTACAGCCACAAGCAATTAGAGAGGTATACCATATTGAGCCGACAGGAGAAGAGTTTAAGAAACGATACTTCTTACAGCTTAAGCTGTACATCCAGACCCTTTTTAGCCTTCGCTAGTGCACAGCTGAAGTTTGGATTTCTATTCATGTATGTCACGTCTCTTATTTGTTATTTCCTTTTTTCACATACCTCTTCAAAATCTGTATATCGATAGCCAACCTCCTGTGGTCGATGTGCATCTGAACCAAATACAAAAGGAATTCGCAAAGAAAGGGCATAATGCAAAAGCTGATCTGAAGGATAACGCTCTAAGCAGTCCTCCTTACGATAACCAGCCGTATTAAAATCTAATGAGTACCCCCGCTCTTTTATATCCTGTAGGGTAATTAGGGCCTGCTCCCACCAAACCTCTTTTTGAGTAGAAGGGAACTTTCTTTTAAACTTTTCAATAAGTGAAAAATGCCCAATACGCTTTGGTTTATGTGGTCCTAAATCTGCTTTAACTGCTTGCTGTAGAATTTGATAGTAATGTAGATAGACTAAATCAACCGTTGAAAAATGCTGGATAAGCTCCTGCTCAAAAAAATCTGCTGTAAAGTCTAAAATCTTCCACTCAGTACCTATGGGCAAGAAATGCAAGGAAAGAATAGAGTCCTGAAGTCTAGGTCCATATTTATTTAGAAATGCTTTTGTTTCATGCTCTAGTCCATGGATATAATCCACTTCAAGCCCGATTCTTACTTCAATTTTGTCTTTATATTTTTCTTTTACCCTTTCTGCTTCAGCTAAATATTGCTCTAGAACGTTGTAAGCCATCGCGCTGTCCTGATCAGGAACAGGGTCGGCAAAGCTTGGAGGTAAAGGTGCGTGTTCTGTCACACTATAGATATCGAAACCTAACTGAATGGCTTGTTCTACATAATCCTCTAAAGGATAGCTGCTTCCATGCGGACAAAAAGGCGTATGAGTATGTCCATCCCATTTCATAGATGTCCCCTCTTTCGGATAAAATTCTACTTTTATGACGAAGAAAAATCGATTAATGCTGTCAAAAACCGTTTCATGTTTTATAATAGCTATAATGAACGTTATTTGTATAGTTTTTTATCTTTTTACTGTCGAGAGAAGGGTTTTCCTGTCAGTAGGCAGAATGTATATAATACTCGAAGATCGTCTTAGCCATAATCATCGTCTAAAAGCAGAAAGGAAAGCTAATGATATGACCTTATATAGAAAGAAGATCGGGATACATATTCTAATCGTGCTTATTCTATTTATTTTGCCAGCACAAATGGCTTACGCTCAATTTCCAGATAGAGAGCATACACATTTAGTAGATCCACAGGAGTATCTTAGCTCTCCAGAGCGCGTATCGTTAAACGGTGAGCTTTCTCAATTTGAGCATGATTATGTAGTCGTGCTAATAGATGAGCTTGAAGAACCGCAGCGCTTTACGAATGATTTATTTGTTCATTATAGCCTTACTGACACTTCCGTATTGTTTGTTATCGCCGTGGAAGAAGGAAATAAGCTGTACTATGCGTACGGAGAACAGCTTGACCAATTAGGCTTAACGGATGAGAGAATCGAGTCAAGAGTTTCTACGATCTATCAAAGCTATGCAGATCAGCAGAATTATGCGACAGCTATGAAGTCACTTATACAAGGCATCGAAACAGATCTTGTTCAGTTGGCTGAACAAAGATCTCGTGAAGCAGAGCTTACAGTAGGGGGCCAACAGAATGAACAGTTAACAGAGGAAGCTAGTGATGCAGATTCCTCCATGCCGTGGTGGGTAATTCTGCTCATCGTTTTATTTATTGGCTTAATTGTGTTTATTGTATTCAGTATCTTATATCGCCGTAAGGTTATGCGCTCAGTGGATGAATTAGAAGCAGAGAAAATCAAATTAGAGAATCGTCCTTTCTCAGCACAGCTTTCTCGTGTCAAAGGCTTAAAGATGGCCGGGGAAACAGAGGAAAGCTTTGAGAAGTGGAGAGCCAAATGGGAGGAAATTCTAACTGTTTCTTTACCAGAAATTGAAGAGGTTTTAATTGATATTGAGGATTATGCTGATCACTATCGATTTATTAGAGCGGCACAGCTCCTCCGAGAAACGAAAGCTACATTGAATCAAATTGAGTCGGAGTTAGATCAAATTGTACAGGAAATCGATGAATTAACATCAAGTGAGAAGCAAAGTAGAGAAAAGATCTCTTATTTGCATGAACAGTATCAGGAGGTTAAGTCAGCTCTGCAAAAGGAATCCTTAGCTCTAGGTATTTCTTATCCAGTGTGGCATGAGAAGTTCAAGAAAACAGGGACTTGGTTTGAAAGCTTTGAGGCCGCTCAACAGAACGGTGATTATTTAAGCGCTCAGGATTATGTTCAAGCGATTGAAGATGTGTTCACACAAATTAGAGAAGCTCTGGAGGAAATCCCAGCTTGCCTTACATTAATAGAAAATGAAATTCCGGGTCAATTGAATGAGCTACTCCAGGCCATTGATGAGATGAAGGAAAAAGGATATGTCTTAGAGCATACTGGTGTACAGGAGCGTTACGAAGAGCTCAAGAAAAAACAATTAACCGTTGTTCAGTACATGCAAGATGGTCAAATTAAAGAAATGAAGGAATGGATTGGACAAGTTCAAGGTGAAATTGAGGAGCTTTTCTTATTACTGGAGGAAGAGGTTACATCAAAGGCGTTTGTTTTAGATAAGCTAGAGATTATTCCTTCTCTGCTTGAAGAGATGAATGAAACGTCCACGAAGCTCGGTGAAAACGTGCAGATTACAAAAGCGTCGTACTCGTGGGAAAACGAGTGGGAAGAAGAATTTAAAGCCTTGTCAGATAGACTTATTCAGCTTACTGAAAAAGGTGGTCAAATTAAGCAGCTTCAGGAGGAAGTTGAAGAAAAATATCCTGAGCTGAGAACACAAATTATGCACTTTATTGAGGAATATGATCAGTATAAGATGAAGGTGCAAGCTTTTGAGGAAACGATCAACAAGCTTCGTGAGGAAGAGTTAAAGGCAAGAGAGACGGCTGTTCAGCTTAAGCAGACGTTGGTTAAGCTAAGATTAAAGCTTAGAAAAAGTAATCTGCCAGGTGTTCCTGAGCATATCAGCATTGGCTTAGGTATGGCAGAGGAAGCTGTAGATGAGCTACAGGTCATTTTGCAGCAACAACAAATTGAGCTACCGAGAGTTTTACACGTGCTCAAGGATGCTAAAACAGAGGTTGAGTCTGTATCACAGGCTACGAAATCGGTGATTACACAGGCACATAAAGCAGAGCAATATATTCAGTACGGGAACCGATTTAGACGCTACGATACGCATGTTGATGAGCTTTTACAGGAAGCTGAAGCAGCGTTCCGTCGTTGCCAATATCGTGAAGCATTAGATTATGCTGAAGCATCATTGGATAAAGCTGATCGTCAATGGAGGGATGTTTTTGACGTAGAGGAGGAGCAGACGGGCTCGTAGGGTATGATTAGAATGATTAATTAAAGTACGTATACAACAATTTAACAGGTATATGCCAAGAAGTGGCATATACCTGTTTTTTAGTTAAATCTATTTAGAGCTAGTTGCCATACAGTTCGATAACAGATTGCTTTAGTGTCTTGTAACGGTAGCAAAGTTCTTTTATTCATGTGATACCTTCTTCCGACAAATTCTTATGACCAATATATCACTATGATTGGAAAAATCAAACAGCTTAATTTTGTACATGTTTAGGCTTGCCAAGCATATATTTTACTATCAGAAGGCTATAGAGCTTGGACAGGAAGGAGTGTGGCGGCATGGATCTAGGAAATAGCTTTTATATGCTAGTGGGAGGCATTGTTCTGCTGGGGGGAATTGCTTTAGTTGGCAATTTGCAGCTAGCCTCTTTTTTTCGACATTGGCTTGAGCAGCTCAAACAATATGAGCACAGAGCAGAGCTACTCGCTCAAGCTAGGCCGAATCATCTTTTAGAAGAAATGATAGAGGAATATTCACAGTATAGAAAGGATGGGCTTGAGTGGATTAATACTCAGGCGTTGATTGAACAAAGGGTTTACAAAGAGCAGCTTAATCTGTTTGGCTTGTTTCGCCTTCCTATTTCAGTTATTGAACGAGTTATTCTTCAAATTCCTTCGTGGGTAATTATTTTAGGGTTATTAGGAACATTTGCTGGCTTAACAATGGCTCTTTTTGCCATGCAGGGGGCGTTAGTGCAATTTGGAACGGATGCTGGAGATGAAATGCTTTCTGTGTCCTCAATTGTAGCGGCCATTGCTGAACCGTTTCAAGGGATGAGCTTTGCTTTTCTAACAAGTATTGCTGGAATAGGGATGTCCTTTATTCTTACTTTCCTTCAATCAGGTTTTCTATCTAAGCTTGGTATTGGACCAAATGCAGCTCAGCTTAAACAACTGTTTTTAACACGCTGTGAGGGTTTTTTAGATCATCAGGTACAGAAGGCTGTCCAGCAGCAGAAGCCAACAGACTCCTTGGAGCGTGTACTGGATCGGTTAGTAGATAAGGTAAAGGAAAGCTTTGATCAAAGTGTGGCCGCATTCGGTGGTGAAATCATTCAAATGACTAAGCGGATGGAAGGAAGTATTGAGGGCTTGAGTCAGGTAGTTACTCAATCGCAGGAATTCACTAGTCGATTCTACGAGGGGACATCACAGCTCACAGATTTTGGCGCTATCCTGCAAGCAACAATTACACAGTTCCAAAAGCATGAGGATCAAGTTGCTGGACGATTGGAGCAGTTGAACAAGCAAATCACTTTACTCCAGCAGGAGCTAAAGCAGCTTACACAACGTACGATAGACAGCAATCAAGGCTTGCAAAAAATGATGGAACGCTCTGATCAGATCGTGCAGCAATCTGTACGTAGAAATGAAGAAATGAATCAATTATATAGGCAGCAGGGTGAAGAAAATCAAAGGAAATTTTATGAGATATGGGAGGAGCAAAAGAGGAATGAACAACAGCGTCAGGATCAGTGGCATTATCGTTACCAAGAGAAAAATGACCAGTTCTCAAGAGCCGCTGAATCCTTCGGGCAGGCTGTCCAGCATTTAGAAAGACAATGGGAGGAAGGAACCGAGCGCTTTAAAAGAGATATGCTCAATCAGATGGGACAGATTATAGAGAAAACGGCAAGTCGTCAGCAGAACAGTCAGACGTCTGAAAGAGAATTAAGGGATATGATCCGTGGCCTTGAGTCGATTCATCATTTGCTAGAAAGAGAATTTCAGAATATCTATCGCTTCTCTCAGGATGCGAATCAAATTTTATACACGATCTATGAATGGGGAAGAAGTCAGATGAGTCAAAAGAGATATGAGAATGATGAGTCTGCAAGACCTGTTGTTCGAGAGAGAAGATATTAAATAGAGTAGGGACATTAGGGATATTCCATTTTATAGGGAAAAGAAGTTATTTGGAACAAAGTTGAATGACCAGCTTCAAAAGAGAAACTTGCTATGAAGGAGGAGCTAATAGTGAAGGGAAGAAAGAGTTACTTTGAAAGTGAAAATGAGCAGACATCCTTCTGGCCTTCCTTTACGGATATGATGAGCACCATCGTTCTAGTTATGTTATTTGTAGCGTTAATTGCGTTTGTCCAAAGCATCTTTGACGCGTATGAGCAGAGAGAAATTAAGCGTGAAATGGCTAAAGTAGCTTCAGTTAAACAGCATATTTCTGATTTAATTCAACAAGAACTGGAGGATAAGCTAGGGAAAGACCAAGTAGTACGGGGACCAAATAATACAATTGCCATAGAGGGAGATATTTTATTTGACACGGGTCAGGCTGAGATTAGTGAGCGTGGGAGAGAGGTGCTTAGCTCCTTAGCGTATGCCTTTGAGGATATTTTACAGCAGGACGATATTAGTGAGTATCTATATATTATACTGGTTGAAGGGCATACAGATCGAGTCCCCTATGATAACTGGACATTATCTACTCAACGTGCGGTGGCCGTTGTAAAGTATATTCTAGATGTAAACCCTGTTTTGGGGCAGGAGGACTTTGCCAAGTATTTTGCTGCTACCGGTTATTCTGAATTTAAGCCAATAGTTGAGGGAAATGATGCTGCATCATTAAGGCAAAACAGAAGAATTTCCTTTCAAATTATCTTAGATGATGAGAAATGGAAAAATAACCTATATCAGCTAATGAGCATAGAGGATTAAATGTTAAGTTACCTCTCCTTTTTGATAAGAGGAGAGGCAGCCTGCTATTTTACAAAAAAATATTATCTACTTGTCTAACTTCATAACGATACGGATTCTCTAAAATTTATTTGCATTAACTTAATGAGCAAACTTATGTTGACCGATTTCAGTCACAACTGTCCGAGTGCGAATCCATTTATCTGAGCTAATTTTAGCGTTATAGAAGTAGAGTGATCCATCCGTAGGGTCTTCTCCTGATAGAGCCTCCTTAGCTGCATCAAAGGATTCCTCAGATGGAGTAACTCGATTTATTCTCCCATTTCCAACAGGTGAAAATTGATAGACTTTATTTACTCTTTGATAGATCACCTCTTCGATTGAATCAGGGAACCAATCATCTTCAACACGATTAAGTACCACACTTCCAACGGCCACCTTACCTAGATAAGGCTCTCCCTCAGCTTCAGCTTCAATAATTCTTGCTAGAAGTTCAATGTCTTCCTCTGATGCCTGTAAAACCTGTTGAGTTGCTTCATTTTCACTTTCAGAACCGGAGTACTGGTCAATAGATTGATCCGATGCTCCTATATCTTCTACTAGTGGTGTCATGCTAGAAACAGTTATAGTAGATTTTTTGTCGTGGTCGTGTTTAGATATCGCCTGCTCGTCAAGCTCAGACTTGTACCATGGATAAGTAGCACCCATATAGCCTAACCCTCTTGTAAAGACAGAATCTTGACTTAAACGATTCTCTTCAAATGAACGCGATTCTGTGCTTTGTGACTGCAGTCGATTTTGTTGTAGCCAATGATAGCTAGTATACGAGAAAGTAGGGTTGTAACTGAGATTGCCAAGTCTTTCTCTTAAACCTCTCAGAAACGCTGTTGAATTTAGAGTTGTAGAAGTATCTTTGTCTTCCTGATCCTCCTTTGGATCAGGTAACTTTTCCTCTTCTAACCTGTTATTCTCATTTGGCAGAAGTAATACCTGACCAATTTGTAGCACTGATGAATCTAGCTTATTAAGCTCCTGTAAATCTTGAATATCTAGATGAAAGCGATCGGCAATTTTCCATAGACTATCTCCTTCTTGCACGATATAACTCTCAGAATCTGTTAAAGTGGTTGGGATAAGTAGATTCTGTCCAACGTAAATGATATCTGTTGTTAATTGATTCATTTGTTTGAGTTCATTTACATCAACTTTATAAAATTGGGCAATTCCCCAAAGTGTATCCCCATTTTCAACTTCATGTATATGATCGTTCATTTCTGCTTGAATTGGTTGTACGAAAGAAAAGCTTAGTAGATAGATAAAACCAAGCGTACAGAAAAGTTGAAACAACGATCGTTTGCTTTTTAATAGATAAAAAAACTTACTCATTTGTTTCTTCCTCCTATTTACGTCATTTATAGTAAACTTTGTTCACTACATGTCTACTAATCTATCCACATTTACAAGTTTTATACATTTTGGTGAATGCCTTGTGCGCTTACCCAATTTATATAGACACGTAACCATTAAGAAAAAGGCTGAATATGTTACACAGACGGGAAGAGACTACAAGTATTTAATGGGTGAGGATAACAGGTAATTGAAGAAATACAGAGGAAGGGGATACTTATGGTAGAACGGAATAAAAGGTTGATGAAACGGAAGAAAAGATCACGTGTTGGTAGAAGCAGTTTAGATTATGGATTCACATGGGATGTGGATAATCACTTTGAAGTGGTTCAGGAAAGTCATTTAACAGCCGATGATAAGAGTCAAAACGAAGCGATTACTGCAGCAGGCACTACAAGTCTCCAAGCTGTACCTCCTATAAAGAAACAAGACAGCCTTACTAACCTAGAAAACATGGGCAAACAAAGTGTAGAACAGAAAAGCTTAGCTTCGTTGACTGAAAGAATAGCTGAGCAGAACGTATCCATGATTTACAGTTCTGATTTAATAGACGGTGCAGTGACAAATGATAAGCTGTCTACTAATGCTGTAGATACATCAAAAATTAAAAAAGGGAGCATTACCTCCGAATTAATAAAAGATTATGCGGTTGATCATTCAAAGCTAGCCAACCATAGTGTCATTACTTCAAAAATTTCACCAGAAGCGATTGTTGAGGAGCATATCGCTGACTTTTCAATTTCTGCAAAAAAGCTACAAAATCATAGTATCTCAGCAGAAAAAATAAAAAATCAATCCATTACCTCTGAAAAATTAGCAGATAAGATTATTGATCCCATGAAAATTGCCGATGGAGCTATACGAGGTAGACATCTTCAGGAACAAGCTATTGCATCTGAGCATATTCAGGAACAATCGATTACATCAGATAAAATTAAAAATGGAACAATTCAAACGAATGATTTAGAGAATCACAGTATTATCTCCTCTAAAATAGCGAATGACGCCGTTACTTCTCAAAAATTAGCGAAGCAGTCCGTCCAATCTATTCATATAGAACATAAAGCAATTCAGGACCATCATATTGATACTTTTGCTATTCAATCCCAGCATCTAGCTGAGCATATCATTACAACACCTAAGCTCGCTTCTAAATCTATTTCAACGGATAAGCTAATGGATCACAGTGTAAGCTCAGAAAAGCTTAGCCCTTTAGCTGTCCATACAGATCATATTAAAAACGCAGCGATAATAGCAGATAAATTAGCTCCCCAATCTATCACCTCAGACAAATTAGGACCTTCTTCCGTAACCACTCAAAGCTTGATTAATGAAAGTGTAACAAGTGAAAAAATTACGGACTCTGCTATTCTTGAAAATCATCTAGCACAGGGAGCAGTCACATCCTCGAGCATCGCTGATGGGGCGATACAAAGCAAGCATTTGTCTAAGGAAGCCATTCATACAGATCATATTCAAAAGCAATCGATTTCTAGTGATAAACTAGAGCCTTCAGCCATTCGGGAAGAGCACATTTCGGCGGGTTCAATTACTCGTGATAAGTTAAGCTTACAGCTCATCGATACAAATTATTTAGCGGAACAAAGCGTCACAAATGGTAAGCTAAAAAACGAAAGTGTGACATCCAATAAAATAGCAGTTGAAGCCATTCGTAGTGAGCATATAACCCCTGAGGCGATCTCCTCAGAGAAAATAGGCTATCATGCGATTGAAACTAGGCATGTTTCTCATCAGACTATAACGGCAAATCATCTTTCAGATGAATGTATTACGAGTGATAAGCTTACTTTAGGAGCGGTCAAAGGAGAACATCTAGCCGATGATTCGATAACTACAGAAAAGCTAGCTGACTCTAGTGTGTCACAACAAAAAATAGCTTCAAACGCGATTAGTACACAGCATCTCATGAATCAAAGTGTGACGGCAGATAAAATAGCCCCTCAATCCGTTCAAATCCATCATTTAGCACAGCAAATGATTACGTCAGATAAAATAGGGGATTATTCTATTCAAGCGCAGCATTTAAACCGCCATACGATTACTACGAATCACTTAACTGACGGTGTTGTGACTAGTCAAAAGCTAGCTACCAATTCAGTAGCTGAGGAGCATATTGTTGATTTAACAGTGACCGAACAAAAGTTAAAAGATCTATCAGTGACTGAACAGAAGCTGGCTGACCAATCAGTGACTGAACAGAAGCTTGGCAACCTAGCAGTGACCGAGCAGAAGCTGGTTGATCAATCGGTGACCGAGCAGAAGCTAGCTGATCAATCGGTGACCGAGCACAAGCTGGCAGACCAAGCAGTGACCGAGCAGAAGCTTGGCAATCAAGCAGTGACCGAGCAGAAGCTGGCAGACCAAGCAGTGATCGAACAGAAGCTGGCAGATCAATCGGTGACCGAGCAGAAGCTGGTTGATCAATCGGTGACCGAGCAGAAGCTAGCAAACCAATCGGTGACCGAACAGAAGCTAGCTGATCAATCGGTGACCGAGCAGAAGCTGGCAGACCAAGCAGTGATCGAACAGAAGCTGGCAGATCAATCGGTGACCGAGCAGAAGCTGGTTGATCAATCGGTGAC